>JAVCDK010000086.1 GCA_030765865.1 Candidatus Celaenobacter antarcticus
TCAATTAGCTTCTCGCGTACATGCAGGGATTGTGCTCTGGGATGGGAATCGGGAACTTCAATTAACATGTGGACCTCCAGAGCTGATATTTGAAATATAAGTTGTGCCGTATTCTTGAAAAATATTTTTCAGTTCTTCGGCTTTTTTATTTGTTTGAATGCTGAATATACTTTCACCAAACAGCGGCATACTGCAGAGAAATCCGTTTCGTTCCATCTCTTTTATGATATGCGAGACTCGTTCGGTCGCTACTTCGATCTTGTTCACAAACCATTGCGAGAGTTCGAGAAAGCGTTCCACAGACGGGTCTTTGAGCAGATCATCTACGCAGGTTTTACCAAATTTATGAACCTTTTCCATCAAATTTTTATTGGAAAGCGCATCTTTGGTTTGATACGGACCGAAATAAAGAACGATAATTTTGTAATCTTTTTCGAGCGGGATATTCTCGACTTTTCCAATGCCCGGTCCACCGAAAGCAACGCGTATTTCCAGTCCACCTGCGATCTCAGCCATAACTGTTCCCAGTCCACCTTTTTTCTCTACGTCTGCAACGTGGGCGAGTTCGAAGCACTCTTCATCAGGAATCTCAATATTAAATACTTTTTTCAAAGCCAGTGCTAAGCTGAGCGCGCCGCTTCCGCTTGTGCCAAACCCCGCACTGATAGGCATTTTCATTGTATGATGAATTTTAAAATTATAATAATCATCAGTATACTTTGTTATGAATTGATTAACGATCCAACATGTAAGATCAGCTTCAGATCTTTCTCCATTTATGAAAACAGAGATTTCTTTTTGTGAAGCAGGATATACTTCGACCTGTGTAGTTGTTCCTCGTGAAAGATTAACACCTGCGCCAAGAGAACTGCTCTGCATCGGTTCTCTATCTATTTTTGAATAGAAAAATCCGGTGATGTGATTCGGAGCCCATGCAGAAGCCGTTTTTATATTATTCATCGGAAATTTCTTGTGTTTCTTTCATAAAATTTGAAGTAATATTTTTTAATTCGGTAAGCTTGTTTCTGAGACGCTTCAGTGCTCTTTTACTCTCATAGCTGTCCATGTCGATCTGGACATTTTCTTTTGTGGAAATATCCTCAACATTTCGCAGCGCTTTTTTTGCTCCTTTTATCTTGAACTTTTTTTCATAGAGCAAGTATTGAATTTTCTTGAGGAGCTGAATATCCTTTTGCGTATAACGTCTGTTCGAGCCTTCTTTTCGCTGCGGATTGAGCTGCGTGAATTGAGTTTCCCAGAATCGGAGCACATGCGATTTGACATCCAGGATGTTGCATACTTCGCGCATTGTATAGTAATATTTTGTTCTTTGAAATCTAATGGTCATCGCACTCTTTTCATTACAAATAATGTTAATATTATTGAAATTAATATGATCACAGCACTGACCCAAAAGCAGAGAGGTGCGAAAAGGTAACCGAAGTTTACAAATACGGTTTTGGAATCTGATACTTTTACTGCCAGGTTGCTCGTAATATTTATTCTTTCATATACGGCTGTCTTGATGACTGTTTTCCCTTTAGGATTTACGATGTAAGAAATGCCTGTATTTGCAGCACGAATAAGGGGAAGCCTGGTCTCAACTGCGCGTATTTTTGTATTATTTGCGTGCTCATGGGGAAGTACAGTCTGTTTGAACCATGCATCATTCGTGATGACAACAAGGACATCCGTACCTTTCTTCGCATATTTTCGAGAAAGCTCAGGGAACACGCCCTCGAAACAGATCAGAAAAGAAAAATTCAGATCGTCGATCTTATAAAGAGGATAATCTTTCCCGAATTCAAAATTCGCCTGTCCGAACTGTAGTTTTTCAAGAATAGGAAATGTGCTCAGGAGAGGGATCCTCTCACCAAAAGGTACAAGCCGGATCTTATTATATTTTTCGTGCAATACTCCGGTTGTGTCTATCATTGTGGCGCTGTTGTAGAATTTGTATTTAGGTCGATTTTTAACCATTTCCACCGTATAATCCGGGAATCCAGTTAGCACAGAGATATTATTTTCTGATGCAAAATATTGAAGACGTTTTCTGTATTTGGGCTCATGAAGAATATAGGTTGGAATTGCAGATTCGGGCATGATCACTACATCTACATCATTTACCTGTGCCAGTATACGCACCTGGTTTTCATATTCGTCAATTGTAGGAACAAGGTTTTCCGGCTTCCACTTGTCTTCTTGCATAATATTAAGCTGCACAATCCCGATCTTCAAACCAGAATTTTTCAGTTTGATCGTTTTATCACGATAGATGCCATAACCGATCCACAGCACAAAAATAATAAGAATTACGAGCAGTCTTTTGGGTTTGCTTGTAAACACTTTGAAAAGCAGTACGTTAATAATAATAACGAGCAGAGATAATCCGTAGATGCCGAGCAGATCGGCAGCTTGTATAAGGAGATAGTATTTTGAAAGAGAGTAACCTACATTCAACCACGGAAAATTAAGAGAACCCAGTGTCATCATGTATTCGAAGCCGATCCATATCACAGGAAATATCCATAGAAAAATCTTTGGAAAGCTTTCATGAACCTTGCGCAAGAACACAGACAGTATTGCGAAATATAAAGGAAGTGCAATTATAAGCCCGATAAAGGCGATCAACTTAACATTAAAAACTCCATATAATGTAATCAGCGTGATAAAAAATCCAAAGAGAAATCCAAAGAGAAATGCCTGTTTGGGTGTTGCTTTGGTAATAAAATATAGATAGGGAATAAAGGCAAAAAAGCAGAGGAATCCCACTCCAATATCAATGAAAGAAAGTCCAAATATTAGACCGGACAAAAGAACAAGAATTAAATTTTTCATAAGCTCTTTTTATGAAATAAAATATTTTTTACAATTCGTATTAAGCAATATAATATTTGTAAAGTAATTCTTAAGAAAAATAGATTATATAGCTAATTAGCAATCAGTTGGAGCACATGAAGCTTATTGCCTTCCAACACACCGAGCGAAGAATCAAAAGCAATAATCGAGGTCGGCTTGATGTTTTTAATTTCGCTTGAAATCTTGCCAAGCAGCAGTGGTTCGAAAGACATTCTTCGGGCAACATACAAGGAAGTTTCATTATCTATATAATAATAAAAATTTTTAGTCGAAGTGATATCTATAATAGCTTGGAGGGGTGAGATCTTTTGAAGCAGACCGCCGAAATTGTCTATAATAAAAATACTGTTAATACCAGCGTCGGCAATGTAGCTCACTTCAAGGGCTGTGCAGATCTTTTGTGGATGATTTAGATTAAATTTTCCAAATTTGAAACGGATATCGTTCTTTTTTGTAAAGCAGAAAACCTGGTTTGAAAAGCTGTCATAAATAAGAAGTTCACCGGTATCCTGAACTGCAATAAGCTCTGGTTCGGTCACTTCCATTGGAGTGAAGGAGTTCACGAATTGCCCGAAATCATCGAACTGCACGACTACATTCGCAACATCATCGACCGCAAAGATATTCCCGAAACTGTCTACAGCGAAATCCGAGATATGTACGAATAACCCTTCAGCGAAACCAAACTCGCCAATGTGTTGAAGAATTTTGCCCTTTCCGTCGATACGATAGAGCATGTTTTTTACGTTATCGAGAACAATGAAGGAATGTGTGTAGCTGCAATAGAGTATTTTTCTTGGTTGTACCGGAAGCACGATGAGGTTCGATCTTTCTATATATACGAATCCCTTTGGGAGTGGTTTTGTGTCGGAAATTGTCAAACCCGAGCAGGTAATCATACCGAGGATCAGTATTAATATGAGTATTTGCGGTAAATGGAATTTACAAATAGATTTTATCTTGATCATTTTATATTATGATTCTCATTACTGGATATCCCAAGAATTCATTTTATATTTTTTCTTCTCTGTGATCTCTATGGTTTTACATTCAGTGATTTCATTTGTTGATCGTTATTGTGATGGTCGAATATCCTTTAGTTTTCCCTGAATTTTTGAGATATTCTGCCAATTATTTTCTTCGAGAGAATACGCAATATCAATGCGCGATCCCTTTTTCAAGAAGGGTACAAGATCACCCATATTGAATCCGATCAGATCGAGTATTTTTTCATTCTGCAGTGCTTTGATCTTCAGATGATTCATACCGACCGTGTACGGGTAGCCAGCAACCATCACGTTCGAGCTCATGAAGATAGGATTCATATTCATCGGACCGAAGGGAGCGAACATTTTCAGCCATTTGATTAATTTATTATCTATGTGCTGGAGATTCAGCTCGTTAACTATGCTGATTTGTGGTTGGATTTCATGCTCCGAAAGAATTTCTCTAGCATATTCATTGAGCTTCTCATCAAGTATATCAATATATTCAGGCAGGATAGTGAGTCCTGCAGCGTATTTATGACCGCCAAAGCTGATGAGATAATCTTCAAAATGAGTAAGGCATTCAAAGATGTTGAAATTATGAATACTTCGCCCGGAGCCGCTTCCTACGCCTTCTGAGATGGTTATCAGAATTGTTGGTCGGTTATATTTTTCTACGATTTTTGAAGCAACAATGCCGATGACACCGGGATGCCAGTCTTCTGCAGCAAGGATAATGAAATAAGTATTATTCATGTCTGGATATTTTGCTTCAATCATGTCACAAGCAGTTTTGAAGGTATCCTGGTCGATTTTCTGGCGTTTGAAATTTTCAGAGTCAATGGCAAGAGCAAGCTGTTTTGCACGTTCGGGAATAGTGGCTGCCATCAGTTCGACTGCTCTGTCTGCGCTGCCCATACGTCCTGCCGCATTGATGCGTGGAGCAAGTTTGAATACAATGTCACTGGATTTGAGCACTACCTTTTTCAAACCTGACAGATTAAGTAGGTAATTGATGCCCAAATTTTTTCGCTGCTGAAGACGTTCTATCCCAAGCCGTGCAATAATCCGATTCTCACCTGTAAGAGGAACGATGTCAGCGATAGTACCTAACCCGGCAAGGTCGCAATATCCTTCAACTGCTTCATAGCCATCTTTACCTATTTTGATAAGGATCGCAGTAAGTAATTTCAGTGCGACGCCTGCGCCGGCAAGCTCGGAATAGGGGTAAGTTGAATCTGTTAGTTTAGGATCAATTATCGCGTATGCTTCCGGTAAAATTTCCTTTGGTGTATGATGATCTGTTACTATAACGTCGATAGCGCAGGTGTTCAGGTCTGCTATTTCATCAACCGCATTGATGCCGCAGTCCACAGTAATTATGAGCTGTGCATGCATGGATTCGATAGCTTTGTTGCCTGTAAATGATAGTCCGTAACCCTCGATCATTCTATTCGGGATGTAAAAATCAACATTCGCACCAAGCTCGCGCAGACCCATCAGGAGGATCGAAGTGGCAGTAGTACCGTCCACATCATAATCTCCATAAATGATGATCTTTTCTTTTTGCTCTATAGCGTGGATGATCCGTACAACTGCTTTGTCCATATCCTTAAAAAGAAATGGATCATGCAGATCTTCGATGGATGGATTAAAAAAGATATCAACTTTTTCGGGGGTGTCTATCCCATGTAGAACAAGTAATTTAGCGATAACCGGAGGGCAGCTCAGTTTTTCAACAAGTTTATCCAGTACCAGTTGATCAACGGAGGTTTCTTCCTTGATCCATTTTTTTCTCATTGATTCTCCAAACCAAATATGCAAAAGATAATAATAAGCCGAATTCTGTTTCCCGAAGTACAAGTTCGGGACGACGATCATTTATCTATCTCAGACTTCACAGCACTCTTCCGAAGAAGAGCTCACAGTCCGTTCTGTGACTGAGTTTGGCGGTCTACCCGAGAGTATGACGAATGGAGCATTTCGTACCCGCCAGAAGCGGATTCCTCTTCTATTTGACCTTGCACCAATAAGGTTTACCGAGCTGCCGATGTCACCACCGGCACTGGTGGTCTCTTACACCACCTTTTCACCCTTGCCCCGACATGTCGGGACGGTTTCTTTTCTGTGGCACTTTCTTTCCATCGCTGGAACTACGTATTACGTAGTATTGTGCTCCTGGTGTTCGGACTTTCCTCCTCCCGATTAATCGGGAAGCGATCGTCTAATTATCTTCAGCACTATTCAGGTGCAATTAATATTCTTGAACAATTCTCGCAGGTAATGATCCTGTCATTATTGGAAACTTCGACCATGATCTGGGGACGGACACGAAAATGACAGCCGGTACATGTACCTTTGCTTAAGGTGACAACAGCTTTTCCTTGTCCATGCTGGATAAGTCTTTGATACCTGCGAAAGAGAAGATCAGGGATCTCTTTTGACAATTTGAGCTTTTCAGTTTCAAGCTCATCAACCTTTTTTTGAAGCTCGGCAACCTGTTTGTCGATCTTAGATTTTTCCACTTCAAATATTTTCTGATCTTTTTGAAAAAGTTCTTCAAATTTCTTTTTTTCTTCTCTGAGAACAGACTCTTCTTCCATGAATTCAATAAGCTGTTCTTCGATATCCGCATTTTTTTCTTTTCGATGAGTGATCTCTGCGTTGAGGGCTTTGTATTCCTTGTTCGTTTTGACTGAGAGCAATTGATTTTCGTACTTATTAATATCCTGATTATTGGATGTGATGTCAAGCTCCAGTTTTTTCTGCTGCATAAGGTTTTGCTCGAGCCGTTGCGTGATGTTCTTCACAGATTCCTGTTCCGAACTGTATTTTTCTTCCAGCTCTTGCACAACTTTTGGCAGACGCTTGATCTCTTTCGTGTTTCGCAGAATCTTATCATCGAGTTCCTGTAGATTTATTAAAACCTTGATCTCTTTAAGCATGCCTAACTCCTAAAGGATAGTGAAAATATATGATAATAAAAAAGGCACTTATGAATTCCATAAATGCCTTGTAATATATGAT
>JAVCDK010000140.1 GCA_030765865.1 Candidatus Celaenobacter antarcticus
AAGCTCAGGGATTTATCGGGAAAGTTCATGAGATACAGATTTTTAACACTATTATGAAAACCTTCGATAATAAAATGATCTATATCCCGAATGGTACTCTATCGAATGGTAATATCACAAACTATTCTCGGGAGCCCATACGACGTGTGGACATGACTTTTGGAATCGGCTACGGTGATGATATAAAGAAAACCAAAGAAGTGCTGGAAAGATTGGTCAAAGAGGATGCACGAATATTAAAAGATCCAGCTCCACTCATTGCTGTTTCCAATCTTGGAGATAGTTCTGTAGATTTTGCCGTCAAAGTGTGGTGTGATACTGCGGAATATTGGAATATATATTTTGATATGCAGGAGAATGTGAAGCTTACCTTTGACCAGGAAAATATTTCAATACCATTCCCGCAAACGGATGTGCATTTATTCAAAGAAGAAAAGTGAAGAGCATTTTAGAAATAGAGAGGTATAAGAAATGAGAAAATTTATCATAGCATGTATATTAGTTTTTTTAACACTCACCTCGGTTGTTCATGCTCAGTTCATGGCAGACATAGAATCAGGGCTCAATCTCAGTGGATATAATGATGTCAGGATTCCGGGGGACACGGGCACACCTTTTTCACTTGCTGATATTGGTTCGAGTGCTTCTCTCTTTTTCAGAGCAAAGTTCAACTACGCTTTTGCAGAAAGACACACTATTTCTATTCTGCTTGCACCATTTACAAAAACATATGTAGGGAAGCTGGATTATGATATTACAGACTTTGCAGGAGGAGGACCGTACTCTGCCCTTTACGAAGTGAAAGCCAAGTATAAGTTCAACTCGTGGCGGCTATCCTATAGATGGGATTTCATCAACTCTAAACACTTACAGATTGGACTCGGATTGACAGGTAAGATTAGAGATGCCAAGATCAGCATGAAGGGCAAAGATAATACGGGCACAATAGTGGAATCTTCCAAGAAAAATGTCGGGTTTGTACCGCTTATAAATTTTTTATTTGCATGGAAAATCACTCCCTGCATGGATCTGCGCATAGAAGGGGATGCACTTGCTGCACCTCAAGGACGTGCTGAAGACGTATTCTTTGGATGGACAGGATGTATTTCCGATAAAGCGGCATTGAAAATCGGGTACAGGTTCCTCGAGGGTGGCGCAGATAATAATGCAGTGTATAACTTTGCACTGTTCCACTATATTGTGTTCGGGCTGATGTTCAGAATGTAGTTTGGTTTATATTTTACAATTATCGAGGTGTCATGGACCACTCCGTGACACCTTTGTAATTATGAAGAGAATATTTATAGCTTTATTTTCAATCATACTTTCATTATCTGTAATATTATATGCCGATTTTATCCGTGGAGTAGATATTTCTCGCTTGCTACTAATAGACGACAATGGAGGAATCTACACGAAGAATGGCATTCAGAAAGATGTCCTTGAAATTTTCACGGATCATCATATAAATTATGTTCGGCTGAGAATATGGCATACACCGGCTGACGGATATTGTGATCTCAACAAAACACTGATCATGGCGCAGCGAATAAAGAATGCGGGTTTGAAACTCATGCTGGATTTCCACTATTCGGATACGTGGGCTGATCCCGGACATCAAACGAAACCTGCTGTCTGGGAAAATATATCATTTCAAGCCCTGAAAGATAGTATTCATCGCTACACGTCCCATGTGATCACTGCATTAAAGAGCCAAAATACACTTCCAGATATGGTTCAGATAGGCAATGAGATACGATGCGGAATGCTCTGGGATGAAGGTCGGGTATGCGGACAATTTGATACTCCTGAGCAGTGGACTCAGTTTGTTGAACTGATCAAAGAAGCTCTACGCGGTGTGAATGAAAATGTAACTCCGGATGATACAGTAAAAACTGTGATCCATATTGATTGCGGAGGAAATAATCTTGCAAGCCGATGGTTTTTTGACAACCTGTTCTTATACGATGTAGATTTTGATATTATTGGATTATCCTACTACCCGTGGTGGCAGGGCACGCTCAGTGATTTGGAATACAATACTCACGATCTTGCGCAACGTTATGACAAAGATGTTATTATTGTGGAGACTGCCTATCCATGGACACTTGATTGGTATGACAATACCCATAATATAGTTGGAGATTCCAGCTAGCTTCATGCGGGATATCCGGCAACAGTTGAGGGACAGAAAAACTTTCTTGTTGATCTCATCGATCTTGTGAGGACTATTCCTGAGGGGAAAGGATTGGGATTGTTTTACTGGGCGCCCGAATGGATAAGTACTGCACAATCAGGTTCACCGTGGGAAAATATGACTCTTTTTGATTTCGATGGGGAGATGCTTAACTCTATGAAAGCATACGATTCAACCTTTGTTGATACATCAGAATCAAATAGTGATTAACGATAATTCAAATCAAGAATCCAGCATTTTTATTATGATTCCGGAGTCGTCGACTCCAAATGTATTTTTATAATATCGTGTATGATTCCGGAGTCGTCGACTCCAAATGTATTTTTATAATATCGTGAAGGCGATAATGCGCATTATCGCTTCGGATGAGAATTTCTTCAAAATTCAAACCTTGAGACTTATCGGATAGTAAGCCTTTTGTTTGAAGGTCTTCCTAACTTATCACAAACTCTTAGACCAGTTTTCCTCCGAAAATAAGGATACTTTAGGGCAAGCTTGTGATAAGTGTGTTTACAAAAATGAATGGTAGATATTGATTATTTTCTGAGTTGGAAAGTGGCTTAACCTAAATCTTTATAGATAATTAAAACTTTACATACTCTTTAAACATAAAACAAGAAAAAGTTTAATCAATGTTTGGTTATATCATTTATATCTAATAAATTAAAAATCAATGATTAATATTGAAAAGTGGGACTTGAATTTTACTTTGTCTTCGTTTGAATTGACCTCTGTTACTATGGGCATATACACCAGGAGCAATTTCAAGATTTCGAGCCCAATCGAGCATAATTTTTGCATTTGTCTTTGATGTGCTATGCTTCCACGTAACATTGCATTTTTCAATGATTAATGTACCTAGTTGTTGATGCGAAAGTTGGTTTTTCTCATTATCTTTCAGGATGTTTATAAAAGTGACGAAGATTGGCCAGGTTAAAGCTGCTTTTCTAGCAATATCATTTCGTTCAACATGAGAAAGTACAAAAGTAAAACATTTTGAAGTTATTAAAATCGTGTTAGATTTTCTTGTAATCAATTTCATCTCTTCTAGCATAGAAAGTGATTTATAAATAGTACTTCTAGAGATTCCAGCCCAATCGACGGCTTCATTCTTTTGAGTAGCAGATACTAGTCTGGTTGCAACTTGTACAATTGGTGAAAAGTGGATTGAAGGGACTGTAACTTTAGATCTTCGTGGAGCAAAGGAAAGAGAACGATCTCTAATTTGAGAACCAACCCTATATTCTGATATTTTAGATTTACTTTGATCTAGTACTGCTAAATCGGCAACATCTAACCAAGTTGCTAGAACCCTAGCATATGTATTCCAAGTATTCTCAACAGCAGAAATATATGGAAATTCTTCCTTAAGTTTTACTGCGAGTTCGTCTATGGCTATTTCTCCCCTTTCTCTCAAAGTTCTCAATATATTATAAACACAGCGATTTTTTAATAAACGATCATTTAGATGTTTACGAAAATTGGTAATGATTTCATCATCTTCCAAACCAAATGAAACAATAATATGAAGGTAATCATTTTCAATTCTTGCAAGGTGTAGTATTCTTAGGTCTCTAGCAACATTAAGGAAAGCACCGTCTGAAAGACCGGTTAGTTGTTTAAATTCTTTTGTTTCAATATCATCTTTTGATCTAATGAGTATTCTTACTGCTCTTAGAATGCTCCCAACCTGAGTTCTTAGTAGATAAACATCCTCTATAGGTAGTTTTCCTGTGTTTAGATAATCACGAAATATATCCCAATAGATGTCATACTTTACTCCTACTTTTACAATTAGTCTTCTATTTACAAGAGATTGAACAATTTCAGGTGTAAAATCTTCACTCAAATCTGGAATACTAACTGGAGCAAGTCTAGAAATTCTTCGTAGGGCATCCTCTTGATTATCAGAGAGTCCTTCGATGTCTTCTGAAAATAACTGCTCTACATTAAGAAGACTCCGAGCTATATCTGCTTGTGCCAAACCTTTTTGTCTTTGATTTTTAACATGTGAACATAATTTCTTAAGCAACCAAGGATAGCCCTGAGAAAACTCGGATATAAAGAAACGAAGATCTTTTCGTAAAGTAGTATGCAATTCTTGACCTAATTTATCCAGCAATGCATTCGTTTCAACTTCTGAAAATTGTTTCAACCTGAAAGTATTACAAGATTCTATTATCATATCTCGCCATCTATAAGGAAATTCACGAGTAAGACCAACAATATCAGTTTTCCATGAAAATCCAATTATGATATTCGAGCGTTCATCTGACATCTTAAGGGTTAACTGTGATATCTTTATTAGTAGTTCTAAAAGGTAAAAAATATTTTCAAATTGATCAAAAAAAATAAAAAGAAGCTTCTTCTTGCTTTTCAATTCGCGTCCTATCTCAATAAGAGCCTTTATTGAACCATCAAAACCACTTATTATAGGTTTCTTTTTTATTGCACCATCGAAAGTTCCAAATTTTTCTATAACGTGCTGTACTGCTTTTAGAATAAATTGAGAGGATGAAGCAGATCTTGTATCAATTGCTAAAGCATAATGCCCATTTTTTGTAATTCTATCAACCATTGCTAAAACAAGGGAGCTTTTTCCCCATCCCGAATTTGCTTCAAAGAGAATACCTCTACTTGATGTTTGATCGTTAAGCACGTCAGTTATATAATTTTGAATATCATCTAACAACTGTTTTCTTCCAACAAAAAAATCAGGAGAAGCTGGAAATTGATATTCAAAACAAGTTGAGCTACCTCGTAATTCTACAACTTGATCAGTTGTCTCAGCTTTGCTTGTAAGTTTGATACTAACAGGATTTGTTATAATATCAAGCTCTCTGATTTCAGGTATTAGTTCACTGAAATAATCTATTGTATTCCTGTCATTTATTTGGTTACCCAATGAATCAATAAGCATTATTTTTGTTGCTAAAGCCCCACCGATAGGAATTACATATTGTAACCACACAAAACTGAGGTCACTACAGATTAGAATTTTATCTCCTGTAGTACCTATTTGAGGTTTAACAAGCTTTTCTACTTCATTTGGTCCAACAACTTTTTTTGTATCTATAAGTGCTTTTAGAACATCTGTTTCTTGAAGGAGTTTTAAGGTTATTTGTTTGTTCTTACAGCAGTTTTCTTGATAAAAGCCTTTTGCATGACTATTAATACCAGGAAGGGCAACAAAAAGACCGATGCATCGACTATCCTTAAACCATCTTGTCATGTATTTACCAAAAAAGATATGTAGTTTGTCAGATCCTACATCAGAAGAATAACATTTGCATTCTGCATACATTGGGATACCAGTAAACTTTGCTTTTCCATCTATATCTATTTCCATCCCTGCAAGTGAAATATTAGTATTGTGTTCATCAATCTCATATCCATTGTGTCGCAAAACCTCGGATACTATTTTTTCAAAGAGTTTACCGCGAGCGTTATCTTGCATCTTCTTGCTATCACCCTTTGCAACAATACGTAATTTATCCATTATTATATCCTATGATAATATTTGTTATCTCTTTTATAAATTTCTAAAAAAATAATCAATATTTATTAATTAATTCATAAGTCTTTGTTTATAATAAAAATGTTACTAACTATATCTAACTGACAAGTATTTAAATAAAAATGCCATATATTCCAAATATAATCGGAACTTATTTAATCTACAATTCAATCTCCAATTTCTTTGCCCACAACGCAGCTCTATCTCTATTTCTCAGGAAATTATCAGTCATAAATTCCCGATCTATATCAATAACTTCATCAAAAGCAACATTGTCATTTATAATCACTTTTACAGGGTTATCAAAATTCACCATATCAGGATGAAGATAGAGTGCAAGCTTTTTTACTCGTGATGTTTCAAGAACGAATTCATTGCCGAAATAATCTGCATGCACTGCTCCGGATGGCTTGGAATAGATGATCGCATCATTGTAGGTTGTGTCCGGGAATTGCCCATACAAAGTGATTTCATCATCATATCTTTTCACCGTAAGACTGACGGAATCTCCTCGCTGTTTGAAGGTTTTTAAGCTGTCCATATCATCCAGAGAATGAAGGGTAATACCATCCATTTTAATGATGAGGTCAAGTTCCTGAAGTCCCATCTCACGGGCTGTGGTCTCTCCTTCGACGAGATTGTACACTAGAATCCCGTCATGATCAAAGTCATCATCAGGATAGAAACCGAAGCTGATCCTGTCATCAGGAAGCTGGATTTGATATTCTTCGTGCCAATCAGCTTTATTCATTGTAGAATCTATCTCAAGGATTTCTAGCCAGTCACACTTGCCATAATCCAGTGTCCATGTTTCCCAATAGATATTCGGTTGGAAAATATCTCTCGGCTGGATTTTCATGCTTTCTATCATAATTGGAACTTCTTTATCTGCATAATCAAAGGAATGTCCGATACCGTAGTATTCTTTATAGAGCAGATCAGCTCCTGCCTGTACTGCAAGTTCCATCAAAAGCCGCATTCTGCGAGCCGGGTAGAGTTGATCCAGATCTGTATTAATGACATTCACTCTTCTGTTTTTGAGATTCGGAATAAAAGATGGTGTGTTTGTCACCTGTGAACCCACAGAAA
>JAVCDK010000073.1 GCA_030765865.1 Candidatus Celaenobacter antarcticus
AGGAATCCCGTTATGGAGCGAGCTGGAACTCGGCTTTCAGCTTACAAAAGACACTTCCTCAAAGATCATTGCAATAACCGGCTCAAATGGGAAGAGCACAACCACTTCGCTTATCCATCATATTTTGAAAGAGAGTGGCAGGAATGCACTTCTTGCCGGAAATATTGGATTGCCATTCACATCGTTTTCAATTGAAAAAGGCGTATATGATTACATCGTATTAGAAGTCAGCAGTTTTCAACTTGATGGGATAAGGCAATTCCGACCCGATATTGCAATTATGCTGAACATCACTCCTGATCACCTGAACCGGTATCATACTTTTGATGAATACAGGAGCTCGAAATTACGAATTTTTGAAAATCAGACCAAAGAAGATATCGCAGTTTTAAATTTTGATGATAATGAATGTAAGCGATTACGCGACATTGGTTTATCACAAAAAATATTCTACAGTGTTCATGAAAAAGTGAATGAGCATGTATGGTTTTATGACAATCAGATTGTGATAAATTCAGGAGGCAGAACCTTGTCTTTGAGCTCTAATGAGCTTCCAATAAGGGGATTACATAACATCAGCAATGCAGTTGTTTCCTCTCTGGTTGGTGTGTTATGCGGATTGGAACCCGAAAAAATAAACGCAGCTCTCAAAAATTTCAAGGGCTTGGAGCATCGTCTTGAATGGGTAGCTGAGATCGGTAAGAGAAATTTTATTAATGATTCAAAGGCGACAAATTGTGTGTCTGTCGAGAAAGCATTGGCATCATTCGATAAGCCGATAAATCTTATCATGGGCGGTTCTGACAAAAATGAAAACTTTTCGTCCCTGATTCCTCTCATTCAAAAAAATGTGATAAATCTTTTCGTGCTTGGAGAGACCAAAGCCCAAATCGTTGACACGTTCAAAAAATATGTGAACATAAACGAGGTTTCTGGACTGCAAGAAGCAGTGGACATGGCATATAAAATTTCAAAACCCGGTGAATATATTTTACTTTCACCTGGGTGCGCCAGTTATGATATGTATGATAATTTTGAGGAGCGCGGAAAGCACTTCAAACTGCTTGTTCATGAGATAAAAAAATGAAGATTTCGACTAAATTTCTGGAAGATTCGCTGGTCTACATCTGCTTGATCTTGGTTTTGATCGGCTTGTTACTCATCGGCAGCATTGATTCTTTTCAGTTCAAATCGAGAAATATCGTTCTGCAAAGCTCATGGATTTTTGTGTCTATTATCTTCTTTTTTATTTTTTCTCATATACATCTTCAGCGATTGAGAATTCTTTCATTTCCTTTATTATTTCTCGGACTTATCGTGCTTGTAGCAGTATTTATACCGGGAATAGGGAAAACGGTTAATAATTCATCACGCTGGATAAATTTTAGCAGATTCACCTTTCAGTCCAGCAACCTGGCAAAGTTGATCTTTATCTTTTACCTGGCTCATTTCTTCGCAAAAAATCAGGATATTCTTGAAAAATCGGAACCAAGATATTTCCTTCGAAATTTTTCCCCCATCATTTTTGCCCTTGTACTTTATGTCGGCCTGATATACTTTGAACCGGATCTCAGCACGGCGGGTATTCTCTTTCTTATTTTTCTGAGCATGCTTTTTATCGCAAAAGTGAAACTGTCCACGATCACATTGATATCTGTGAGTGTCCTTGTTGTGCTTGTAGTGCTCATATCGGTTGGTCCTTCATATCGAAGAGCCCGGTATGTTTCGTTTGTGAAATTTCTTACAGGCAAAGAGGTGCAGATTCAAAATCATAATGACACGTTCTTTCAGCCGAGAGAGTCCCTTATTGCACTTTCTAATGGCAAGTTAACAGGCAGAGGATCTGAAGAGGGGAAGGCAAAATTATATTACCTGCCCTTTGCCCATTCCGATTATATTTTTTCCATACTTGGTGAGGAATATGGGTTTGTAGGAAGTATCATGCTTCTGTTGTTTTATCTGCTTCTGTTACTTAATTGTTTCACTTTAGCGCAGCGTGCCCACGATCCTTTTTATTCATTTCTGATCGCAGGATTGGGATTCGGAATTGCTTATAATATTTTTGTAAATGTCGCAGTGGCAGTGAGTCTGATTCCTTCGACAGGTGTGACATTACCATTCATAAGTTATGGCGGTTCAGCGCTTTTGATCGACTCTATCGCTATCGCAGTAATTATCAATGCAAGTAAACGTGACCGTTATGAACGACTTGATAAGGATCTTCAATATGCATAGAATTGCTATTGCAGCAGGTGGAACTGGCGGACATATCTTTCCGGGTATTGCAATTGCTCGTGAACTACAAAAGCAGCTGGATGAATGCGAAGTAATATTTATCGGATCAAAGAACGGTATAGAAAATAAGTTAGTGAAAGAATACGGATATCAATGCATTCCGACGAATGTGCAGAAATTATACAGATTCTTCACATTTAAAAATCTGCTATTTCCATATTATATGCTGAAAAGTATTGCTGAGGCACAGGATATTTATAGGAAGTTCAAAATATCAATTTTTGTAGGATGCGGGGGATTTGTCAGCGGAACAGCAGGTTATGCTGCAAAACTGCAAAGAATTCCAATATTTTTGCAGGAACAAAATAGCTATCCCGGTTTGAGCACACGTTTCATTGCACCTTATGCTCAAAGAATTTATCTTGGAAATCACAAAGCAGGCGATTATTTGGAATGTTGCAAAAATCGAATTTATTATACAGGGAATCCAATTCGTACACCGATAAAGATTTCCCGGGAGAAAGCGCTGGAAATACTGGGATTGCAAAACAAAAAGACAGTTTTTATTTATGGTGGTAGTCTGGGTTCAACACCGATTAATAATGCAGTGCTTCCGATTCTCGAGAAAATGATGCAAAATAATCTTCAGGTGATCTTTCAGACGGGTAAACGTGATCATTCAAGAATATTTGAACTCTATGGAAAAAATGAAAATCTTATTATAAAACCATTTTTTGATAACATCGACATTGCCTATTCTGCAAGCGATCTTGTTGTGTGCAGGGCTGGGGCGATCTCACTCTCTGAAGTTGCATATTTTGGAATCCCTGCAATTATTATTCCTTTTCCATGGGCTGCAGGGGATCATCAGGTTAAAAATGCAGAGAGTTTTGGAAATAGAAATGCAGCAGTAGTGATAGAAGAAAAAAACCTTTCATCAGAAATATTATTTCATGAGATCGTGAATATCTTGAATAATCTGGAGAAATCCAAAAATATGGTACATGCGATGAAGTCCCTTGCAAAACCACAGGCAAGTCAGGATATTGTCAGCGATATTATTAGCACGTTAGGAATAGAATGTTAGGAAAAACAAAAAAATTGCATTTTGTCGGTATTGGCGGTATTGGTATGAGCGGAATCGCCGAACTGCTCATAAATTACGGTTACATGATTTCCGGCTCTGACCTGTTAAAATCCCACGTGACCGAACGTCTTGAAAAAATGGGTGCTGAGATCACATATCAGCATAAAGCATCCAATGTTCATAAAGACGTTGATGTGGTTGTGAAATCTTCTGCGGTTACAAATTCCAACATCGAAATAAAAACAGCGGTAAATAGGAATATTCCGGTCATCAGGCGTGCTGAAATGCTCTATGAGCTTATGAGAATGAAAATGGGTATAAGCATTGCAGGCACGCATGGAAAGACAACCACAACCTCAATGACAGGTATGATACTGACCGAAGCCGGGCTGCTTCCTACACTCGTGATCGGTGGAGTGGTAAAGAATTTTGATAGTAATGCTGTTCTTGGAAAATCAAAATACATGGTTGTAGAAGCTGACGAATACGACCGTTCATTCTTGTCGCTAACTCCAATAATAGCAGGTATTTGCAATATTGAAGAAGAACATGTGGACTGTTATCCGACTGTGGAGGAACTTGAAAATGCATTTCTCCAATTTGCGAACTCTGTTCCTTTTTTTGGATTGATCGTTGCATGCATTGATGACCCGGCAGTGAAACGTTTGCTGCCAAGATTTGAAAAGCGATTATGTACTTTTGGATTGGATAAAAGTGCAACAGTTCAAGCGGAAAATATTAAGTATTCAAATTTTGAATCCGAGTATGATCTCATATATGCAAATAAAAAACTGGGAACAATTAATCTCTCTTTACCTGGCGCACATAATGTTCAAAATTCACTCCTCGCTGCTTCCATAGCACTCGAGCTTGAAATACCTTTCATAGATATCAGGAACGGTTTGCTGAAGTTCAAAGGTGTTTATCGTCGGTTTGAACGAATAGGTCTTGTGAATGATATTCTCGTATATGATGATTATGCCCATCATCCAACAGAAGTGAGAAAAACACTTCAGGGCATAAAAGAAGGTTCTGTTCGAAGAATAGTCGCTGTGTTCCAGCCACATTTATTTACCAGAACAAAAATGTTCTATAGAAAATTTGCGGAAGCTCTTATGATTGCGGATGTTCTCATTATCAATGATATTTATCCGGCACGCGAAGATCCGATCGAGGGAGTGACCGGAAAACTTATTTATGATGTAGCGCGCGAACTCGGTCACAAAAAAGTTTACTTCATAAAAGATAGGGAGGATATCCCAACCGAGCTAATGAAAATGGCCAAAAGTGGTGATTTTGTGATCACCATGGGCGCTGGAAATATTTTTGAGGTATCGGAAAAATTTGTTCACCTACTCGAGAAGCAAAATGAAGCTCAATCCAAAAAAAAATAATGAGAGAAAGAAAAGCTTAAAGATGCCACAAAGACTCGAAGACACAAAGTTGTTTGATATAGTAGTCGAAGTTGGATTCTTGGTGACTTTGCGCCTTGGTGGCAAGAAAAAATAATGAAAGAAAGAAAAGTTTAAAGATGCCACAAAGACTCGAAGACACAAAGTTGCTTGATGTAGTAGTCGAAGTTGGATTCTTGGTGACTTTGTGCATTTGTAGCAAATAAAAATAATGATTAAAAAATTTGATTTATTCATTGAAGAACATCATTTGTCGTGTGTAAAGAAAGAGGTTTCTTTAAAATTACTTACAACCGTAAAATGCGGTGGAGAAGCTGATTATCTTATAGATCCTGACAGTTATGATGAGCTTTCGAAAATATTCGAATTCATCTGCAGAAATAATATTCATTACAAAATTATAGGGAATGGTTCGAATATTTTAGTTTCTGATTTGGGATTTCCAGGCATTGTCATTTCACTGAAGAATTTTCCCTATTTAATTGAATTGCACGGCGGAAAATTATCAGTTGCTGCTCATATCGAATGTGCATATCTTCAAAAAAAATGCATACTCGAGGGCTTGAGTGGTTTAGAATTTTTGAGTGGTATCCCGGGGACTATGGGTGGAATCATTGCAATGAATGCAGGTGCTTTTGGTCACGATGTGGACAGTGCTCTTGATTCAATAAAAACAGTAACACATGAAGGAAAAATTGTCAGAATCCAAGCTGAAAATATGGAATTTTCATATAGAAAAACCAAACTTCCTTTTGAGAAATTTATTATTACGGAAGGAACTTTCAATGTTCAAAAAAAGAATATGCAGGAAGTGAAAGAGCTCTGCGACTCCTATATTTCACAGAGGAAATCAAAGAATCTCTGGCTTGCCCTGACCTTTGGTTCGACCTTCAAGAACGGTGCGGATTATTACGCAGGTGAACTTGTTGAAAAATGCGGATTAAAAGGATATTCCATTGGTGATGCTCAAATCTCCAAAAGTCATGCAAATTTTATCATTAATAACGGAGATGCTTCATCCAAAGATGTATATCTTCTCATACGAAAAATGAAAGATGAAGTAAGGAAAAAATTTGGAATAAACCTTGAATTAGAAGTTAAACTGTGGGGAGATTTTTCTTATGCGGGAAAATAAAACGAGAATAAAAGAACCGATTTTTAAGAAAGCACTTATCATGCTTGTGTTGTGTATGAGTATTACCGGGGCAAGTGCGTATCTGTTGAAGTTTGGTGTAACAAATTGGAATTATCTTCAAATGAAAGACAGTGAAGTAGCAGGCACTATTCACATTAATCCCGATATTATTCATATCGCTCTTTCGGAGTTCAAAGGTGAAAATCTATATCTTCTTGAGGACGATGCAGTCCGGGATAGATTGGCGCAACTTCCATGCGTGAAGGATGTTAAAATATTGAGAATATTCCCGAGTACATTAAAGGTCGTCATTGAAGAACGGCTCCCGATCGCATATATCCAAACCGATCAAAATGAATATTTTCTTATTGATGAACAAGGAGTTTTACTAGATAAAATTGAATTTGCAGGTAGTGTAGATATGCCTGTCTTTTGTGAAATTAGCATAAATAATTTGACACTGGGACAGGAGGTATCAGATACAAACTTTAAGATCCTCCTCAATGTGTACAAGGCATTAAAAATGAAATATCCTGATTTTCTTGCATCTGTGGCTGAGCTCTATATTGAAGATGGAGATGTTATCATTTCAGAACAAGAGAGAGGAGTGAGATTCATAATCGGTGATCGTGATTTTGATGAAAGACTAGAGAAACTGGTCTTTGCATACCAGAATTTTGGTGTGGCAACTTATTCTGAAATCGATGTGCGATTTTCCGATCCAATACATGAATTGGTGATATTAAGATAATGGCAAGACAACAAGTAGTAACAGCATTGGATATCGGTACAAC
>JAVCDK010000147.1 GCA_030765865.1 Candidatus Celaenobacter antarcticus
TGAACAAATGAATGCTTGCATTGATCAATGCAGCGATCTCACCGAGCTTCAGACGCTTTTAGATCAAAATCTATTTAGTATCGAACGTCTGGATCCACCCTTCGGTACGTTGCGGATAGAGCATATACGCAAAGCTTTGAACATTGCGGATTATTTTGGGACGGTTGACGTTTTACCTGATATTTCGCTATTGCACATGCTGTATTCGAAATTGTATCCGAACCGGAAGGGGAAAGTAAAAATTGATAATGCAGCTATCTCTCGATACTTCCAAGACAAATTCAACGATCTTGAACTAAGCGATGATGACTGGCAACGTGTGATCGATAAATTAAGTATCGAAGAATTTATAAGCATCGACACGATCGCAGAAAGGGCAGTGATCATCTGGAATTCACTTCCAAGTATAAAAACAACCAATTCCTGCACAGGTCATCGGGATTCACCCCGCTATTTCTGTTTTTCAAATTTGTTTATGAAGTATGATCCGGAAAAAATATCTTTCCCACACCTAAGTGATTTGAGCCAATCAGCTTTTGCAGATTTAAATTCAGATATATTTAAAACAGAGATGTTGATATATAAAAATAAAATAGACATCACATTTTTTCAGATTCCAAGTTCTTAATGGATCGCAAAGAACAACAAAATACCAGTGGAAGCATTGGTCGAGAAATGCTATGATCAGCTCGAATCCACATTTAGAACTGATGATGATCTCGAAAATTTTAAGCGCGAAAGAAGTGCTTCAGTTGTTCGGGCAGCAGACTATATCCATAAACTGTTGTTTAAGTATTTCAATCGACTTAACACAAATTTTGAGATTACTGAGCAGGAAGATGAATTTTTCTGGGATGTCTTTTGGAAACGCTGTTTGATCTTCGAGGAGACTTATAAGGATTTTTATCTTTCATTAGACGCGATTGAGAATGTTAAACGTTTTTGGAAGTGTTGTGAAGAGCTTGGGAAAAGTTTACAAAAAGAAAGTCGCAAAATCTAAATCCTAGAAAAATTCAAATTTTCAAAATTACGAAAGCTATTATTAGTTATGTAGAAAGTCAGTGGATGGCTCTATTAAGTCAGGATAATTATTCGTTGGCGAATTTACCTCTTGAGAAACCTCATAAAGATCGAAATAATGTTCCTGATAGGGAACGAGTAGTTGCTTAAGTGTATTTACATTACTATTCTTGAACCACAAAGAGAAATTATCTTCAGAAAGAATGACCGGCATTCTCGGATGAATATTTTTCAAATTATCTGATGCTTCAGTTGTAATAATACTGCAAGAAGTAATCTTCTCACCATCCGGAAATTTCCAATTATCATAAATACCTGCAAAGCAAAAGGGTTTTTTATTCTTCAAATGAATAAAATAGGGAAATTTGTTTGAGCCGCGTTTCTGCCACTCATAAAAACCACTGGCAACGATAAGGCATCTTCTTTTCTGGAATGAGTATTTGAAACTCGGCTTTTCATTAATCGTCTCAGAACGAGCATTAATAAGTTTCGAACCAATTGCAATATCCTTTGCCCAGAAAGGTATCAGTCCCCATCTCATTGCAGTAAGTGTTGAGCTTCCATTTTCAATAATAACAGCAACATCTTGAGTCGGTGCAATATTATAACTTGGACCGAGTTCGATCTCAATTTGATCAAGATTGAATATTTCCTTTATCTCATTCGCAGTATTAATTCGAGCAAATCTTCCACACATAGTTACTCCTTTTCGTTATCTGTTTTCACCACACGGATCTGGTCCCATTGTGTGGTGAAATGCGGTGATTTATGCATGCGTTTCATCATCCACGGTTTTTTAATACCAGTTGCTGCATAGTGCAGTGTGCTGTCACCCCACTTCTTATTGATGTTGTCTATCATCTCGGTCAGTTTTCGGTTTCTGCTGTGGAAATAGGACTCTGTAAAGAGATTAAGCTGATACTTATCCTGTTCGACAATTCCGCTCAGCATAATACCTGCCTTTTTGTAACGGTATCCTTCCCGATAGATTTCTTTAAGGTTTTTATGCGCTTGAGAAATGAATTCCGCAGTACTGTCTGTCGCTTCCGGTAGCTCAAACATATAGGCATTGGAATATTGCGGTTCTTTCGGTTTAAAACGATTTGTCGCCACAAAAACTTGGATGAATGAGGCAAGACATTTCTGCTTTCTGAGTTTTTCGGCAGCAATTGTTACATATGTCGCCACTGCTTCTTCCATTTCCTCAAGTGTTTCAACAGGACGTCCAAAGGAGCGAGAACTTACGATCTCTTTTTTGTGTGGAGTAACTTCGTCTAGATTTATTGAGGGGGTTCCGCGAAGCTCAAAAACTGTAGTAAGACCCATGACCGTCATATTCTTCTTTACCCATTTATCCGGCGCATATTTCAGGTCATATGCAGTATGAAAATTATTACGTTTGAGCAGTTTTTCATACTGCCAGCCAACGCCCCAGATGTCTGATACATCTACCTGTTTCAGAAATTCATCTATCTCATGTTCGCTGAAGGAGGTTATATCAAGGACACCCTTATACTTCTTGCTTTTTTTTGCAAAACGGTTTGCGACCTTAGCAAGAGTTTTGGTTTCTGCGATACCGATCGAAACAGGAATACCCGTCCAGTCCGTGACAGTATTTTTGATCTTCCAGCCATATTTGGTTAGATCCCGATCAGCAAAACCCGACAGCCCAAGAAATGCTTCATCAATTGAATAGATTTCCAGATCAGGACTGAATTGCTCCAGGGTTTGCATCACACGGTGTGACATGTCGCCATAAAGAGAATAGTTTGAAGAGAAGACAAAAATATTATGTTTTTTAATCAGATGTTCTGCTTTGAAGACCGGTTTACCAAAAGGCATTCCAAGTGCTTTTGCTTCGTTTGAACGGGCAACGACACAACCGTCATTATTTGAAAGCACTATTATTGGCTTACCCTCGAGATCAGGTCTGAATACCCGCTCGCAGGACGCGTGGAAATTATTGCAATCAACCAAAGCGACTATGTTTTTCATAAGAGAATGATACTCGGATAAACCGAAACCAAACAGTAATTAACCACAGAGATTACAGAGAATAAAGAAGATTTTATGTTAGCTTCCTTTTTCATTTTAATTCTTTTGTGCCACTAAGGCTCTAAGACTCAAAGAGACATTAATTTTATATTCAAACCATTTTACGAAGCTTTGTGTCTTAGTGGAATACATTCTTTTAATTTTAATTTTTTCTTAATCTGTGCGAATCAGTATCATCAGCGTTTATCAGCGTCCCATTCTTATTAAATAGCTCACGGATTTTCACGGATTATCACAGATTATTATGTTATATTTTATATTTTTCATTTTAATTTTAATTTTTTCTTAATCTGTGTTCATCAGTATGATCAGTGTTAATCAGTGTCCTATTCTTTTTCTATATGGGTTTGTGGATTACGTAGGTGACAACGCCCCAGATGTGGAAGTCCATTTCAGCTGTGATCTCGATAGGTGTGAAATGTATATTTCCTGGCTGCAAAAAAAGTTTATCACCGTCATACCAAATTCTTTTCACGGTCAGTTCACCATTTACGGCTGCTATAACTATTTTCTGTTTCTCGGCTTGAAGTGCCCTGTCAACAATGAGAATATCTCCCGAATGTATCCCGGCATCGATCATTGAATCACCTTCCACGCGTACAAAAAAAGTTGCTGCAGGATGTTTTATGAGAAATTTATTAAGATCGAGTGTGGACTCTATATAATCACTTGCAGGAGAGGGGAAACCTGCTTTGATCTCCGATTTGTACATAGGGAGCTCGAGTTCTGTGCCCTCCTCATAACTCATTATCTGTGCGATGCCTTTCCCTTTTTTTAAGGGACGAATGTGATTATCTTTTTTACTCAAATTTACAAATCCTTTCTCCAAATAATTTTGTGCCCACTCGAATGATGTTCGCACCTTCTTCTATTGCAACTTTATAGGAATTGCTCATACCCATGGAAAGGTATTTCATCTCAACTTTCGGAATGTTCAAATCTTTAATATGATTGAAAATTCTTCGTGTTTCCACAAAATATGGACGTGCATCCTCAGGATCGCCGGTAAAGGGTCCCATAGTCATGAGTCCCATTACTTTTACGTGTGGAAGTGGTGCTATTTCTCTAATAAGATGCTCAATATCTTCAGGCATCACACCGTTCTTTTGCGGTTCACGACCACTGTTTACTTCGATGAGTATGGACATGATCTTATTATTCAGTTCAGCATATTTATCGATTTTACGGGCGAGTTTTGCTGAATCGACTGTCTCGATCATATCGAAGATCGGAACGACCTGCACGACTTTGTTGCTTTGCAGATGTCCGATAAAATGCCACTGCGCTTTTTCACCCACGAGTTCATGAACAGAAACTGCTTCCTGCACATAATTTTCACCGATTTTAGATACCCCTGCTTCGATGGCTTCAAGAATTTCATCAGCAGTTCTTGTCTTTGCTGCAGCAACTATCTCAACACCTTCCGGTACTTCGGAAAGCAAACGCTTCACATTCTCAGTTATTGTTTCCATACAAACCTTTCATTTTAATTTCACACATTATGAACAACATTCATCTTAATGAACCTTTCTCTGTCAACTCCAATTATATTTCCGCATGAGCATTTGATGATGCCGCCTTCATGAACGGTGTAATTTTCCAAAATTCTTTTCTTATAACAGCGCAAAATATGTCCCCTTCCCACTTTTTCATATTTGAAGATTTTTCTTTTACATTTGTCACACCTGATGGTAATAATGCGCGATGAATTAGCCATATTAAAAAAGCTCTTGCTGTGATTGTGGACGTGAGGATTTCTTCTTTTTTTTGTACTCTATTTTTTTCTCTTCAAGAAGTTCCTGTTCGATCGCTTTAATATAAGGAGATAGGGGTAAATTATAAGTTTTTCCATATAGGAAGCGGCTTTGTGCATTTGTCAGATAGAGCTGATTTCGTGCACGGGTCATGCCAACATAGAACAATCTTCGCTCTTCATCGATGTCGCATTTTTTATCTTCGAACAATGAGTAGGGCAGTATGCCATCTTCACAACCTGCAATAAAGACACAATCAAATTCGAGTCCCTTCGCAGAATGAAGTGTGAGCAGATTTACCCGCTCCAGAGTGAAATCGTTTGTGTCAACTCCAGAACCAAGAATTGCAAACTTCAAAAATGAATCGAAGTCATCATTAAATCTCTCAGAACGGTTCATCAATTTTTTAGTCGATTCATCGAGTTGGGATATTTTTCCCTTAAAAAATTTCTTGATGATCATCTCAAGCGCCTGCTGCACGTTCTGTTCTATAAGACAATTCTTGAGTTCGTTGAGATCGGGAATTGTCAGGATGTTCCTTTTGATAAGTTCATCGATGAGAAACATATTTCTTGGATTGAGTGCAAGGCGCAGTACATCGAGAATAGATTTTACCGGTTCTTCAAAGAAAAAGGAGTTTTCAGTTATTTTCTGAAAGGGTATCGAATGGTCATCGAGTGCTTTTTCCAGCGCAGGCATTTGTGCTTTGAGTCGGCAAAGGATTGCAACTTCGGACAGACTCCCAACTTTCGAACCCTCGCTCCCGTCCGTAATAGAACTATCCATCGAAAAAAATCGTACACCACCAATAAGTTTCTCGATCTCACGAGCGATAAATTCAGCTTCGCTTTTATCTGATCTATGAGAGGAAATATTGATCTTCACACCTTCCTGCAAACCGGAGAGTATTTCCTGTTCCTCAATAACCTGATTCGATGCTCTCAGAATCGTATTGGTACAGCGGTAGCTTTGAAGAAGTGGGATGATCTTTATCTGAGTGTAATCTTTCTGGAATTTTTTGATAAAACCGACATCAGCTCCGCGAAATCCATAAATTGCCTGGTTCTGGTCACCGATCGCCGTGATATTTGCCTGTTTTTCCGGCTTAATAAGTTTGATGAGTTGGTACTGTGCTGCATTGATATCCTGAAATTCATCAATGAGAATGAACTGTAATTTTTTCTGATATTTTTTCTGGATTTTCTGCTCGCTTTTCAAAAGCATCACAGGTTTATAGATCAGGTCTTCAATATCAAAAAGATTAAATTGCTGCAGAGCTTTTTCGTATTTTGTGAATAGCTCTTTCGATGCGTTTTTTCTGATCTTAGATTGAGGAGTCGCCTGCTGTTTGATATGCGAAATTTCCTCGGAAATTGATTTTACTTTTTTCTTATTGCATCCCACTTTTTCGGTAAGAAAACGCTGTTTTTCATTTTCATCAAGTATGCCGAATTGCGAATCTCGTTTGAAATATGCTGCGTGTTCTTTGAGGATCGAGTAGCCATAAGAGTGAAATGTAGAGATATGAAGTTCCTCTTTTGAGGTGTTGTCCAGTAGTTTATCCAACCGATCTTTCATCTCATTTGCAGCTTTATTGGTAAAGGTTACTGCCAGAATATTTGCCGGTTTGATACCTCGCTGTTTGATGAGATAAGCAATGCGCGCAGTAAGTGTTCTTGTTTTGCCTGTACCAGGTCCAGCCAAAATGAGCAGCGGTCCCGGATAGTGCTGAACTGCAAGTTTTTGATCTTCGTTGAGTTGTTCGAGATAATCAGAAGGAGTTTGTTCAAAAACCTTTTTTTCTTCCTTTGGGATGAAAAGTTT
>JAVCDK010000175.1 GCA_030765865.1 Candidatus Celaenobacter antarcticus
ATGGGAAGCCAAAGACGGCGGATACTGGATTCCAAAGGTTGATTTTACCCGATTGAGAAAATGGCGGGAAGATGTTGAGACATGGTTTAAAAAATATTACATAGTTTACCCGCGAGCCGATCCGGGGATGGATTAAAGGAGGCTATTCCTCCAAAGAGCAGGGAATTTCGCTACCACCGCCAGGGAAACTTGGCGGTTTTTTATTGACAGGATACAGAATAGAGCTTAACATATAAATGTTGATGGAACTTTTTCTTTCATTAAACCTCCTTTTTGCCGGATGTGACGTACAACACATTCGGCATTTTTTTGTCCTTTTTCTCTGGACAAAGCTTATTACCCGGTGTATACTATAGGCGGAGGTACAGATAATGAATATATTACATTTTCTGATGGTAGTCGGGATAATCTTTTTTGTGGGGTATTTATTAGATAAATTCTTCGGGAAGATTTATCGTCGTATTGAAGCACGAAACGAGCAGAAAAAAAGGAGAAAATTGTATGGCAGAGACTAACGAACTTATGACAACCCGGCAGTATGCAATCAGCCGAGGGAGGGATTATGGAAATTGCCGGACGATCGCCAAGAATAATGGAATCGGGGATCTGGTTGAATTAATTGATGGAAGTGTTGTACGCCGACTCTCTCCAGAGGATCAAGCCGAAATGGACAGGAGGTGGCGAAAATGAAAAAAGGTGAAGTTTTCGGGAAAATTTGTAAGGATTGCAAATTGCTGCATAAACACGCAGTTTGTGCAAAATGCCATGATTTTTGGGTAATGAAATATGAAACGATGTATAAATCTCAGGCATCCGCGAACGGGAAAAATGGAGCTCTCCAGGCAAAAGTAAATATTGCAGAAGCTAAACTGAAAGCAATCTCAAAAGGTTTATATATAACCAGAGATAGAAACGCAATGTTAAGAAATGAGATAGTGAAAGCTGTAGTAATGATACAAAAGGTTGGCAGATTTGGGAAGAAAAAAGCACTCCAGGATATTTGGCACACCCTAACACCACTTATAATTATACCGGAGCCGAAAAAATGACCATCGCCACCGCTATCTTAGAATCAGTAAAAGGGATCCCGGACGGGTTCGGGATCAAAGCCGGGAAGATTTGCGACATGGTAAATGATACCCTAGTCAGTCACGGAGAGAAGCGAGTTGCTGAAAGCTCCACAAAGCGGAAACTCAGGAGATTACATATTTGCTTTTCCGTCGATAATACGCCGGTTCACCCGTCAGATTTGAGAATCATGGATAGGACTGGAGCGCTAAAGGAGGCTTACGAATATGTTTGAAAAATGTAAAAAGTGTGGAGAGTATACTTTTAATGGTAAAAAATGCAACTGCAAACCATTCAAAGTTTATTACCCGGAATATTATGGATATGATCCAAAAACCATATATGGTTTTTCATATATCGGCGTTGCTGAAAAAGTTGCAGAGAAACTCAATTGTGGGGATCCTGTATTTGACGAAGATATCTTTGAATATCCGGTTGAGATTACAGACGAAAATGGGGAAATGAAGAAATTCCAATGCAGCGCGTATGTTGATATCGTTTATTCGACAAAGGAGATCAAATCATGAGTTCAAATGTAAATCCAACCAACCTATACGGACCCACAATAAAAGGGAAGCCAGTTTTCGACAAACGGTTCTGGAAGGTCAAAAATCACGTTCAGCGGATGGAAGCGAATATCTGGAATAGTCTTACTTTCAAACAGCGGTTTATCGTTATTAACGGGAAAATGAGCAAGCTGAAAGCCAGGGACATCGGGAACGGAATAGTTGAAGTGAGGAAGGGGCATACGGAAAAATGATGTTCAAGAAAATTGATAAAACTAAGGAGAATTTATTATGTTAGTATTTTTAATTATTTGTTTAGTGTTCTTTTCTGGTGTAACTATTGCCGCTATTATTATCCTATATCAGGATAATGAATTTATTGGAGCTGCTACATTGGTATCAGTAGCTGGAACTTTTTCTACTATTGGGTTCGCGATTGTGTTAATTCTATTTATCGGTGCAGGAGTTAAGGCTTCTTTTTACAATAATCTTTACGAAACGGCATATACACAAATTGAGGTATTTTTTAATGGTAGTTTTATTAAAGATTATCTGCATGGAACTATTCAGAATATCAATATTGATGGCTTAAAGTAATGTGTCCCATTCCTAGACAAAAGTGAGTATAAAACCCTTGCATGTCTCAGAGTTAAAGACTATAATAAGAAGTAAAAAGGAGGCAAAATGAAAAGAATTCAATGTCAGGACCGCGAACAATGGCTCGCTGGACGGAGGCTCGGCGGATCTGATGCGGCAACGATAATTCATATGAACAAATACAAATCCAACGTGGATTTGTACCTCGAAAAAGTCGGGATCAAAAAGCCGGCAGATTTATCCAAAAATCTGAGGGTTCAACACGGAAACGCTGCAGAGCCGATAATCCGGGAGCTGTTTAAGATAAATTTTCCCGAGTATCAGATGTACTACCGGGAATTTGAGCTTTTGGTTGACGATGAATACGATTTTATGACCGCCAGCTTAGACGGGGAAATCACTCACCCGGAACTCGGAAAAGGTGTCTGGGAGGCAAAATCAACCGAACCACGGAACAAGGACGCTCTGGAGGAATGGAACGGGAGCATACCGAATACCTACTTTCCACAACTATTGCATAATATGATGGTGTCAAACTATAATTATGCGATCCTTTCAGCCCTCATATTACACCACACTTTTGACGGGAGCCTCCCGAACCAGGAGATTCGGAACTACTTCTTTGACCGAAAAGATGTAGAGAATGACATTGCATACCTCAGAGGAAAAGAGATAGACTTCTGGAATAATCATATTATTCCGAGAATCGCACCGAGCGCAGTATTAAAATTAGGAGCGTAGAAAATGGAAGAACAGAATGTACTCGTAATTAAAAACGAGATCGTGGCCGGAAAAATTGTACACAATTACATCGAATTAAAGGCAAAGGTCGCCTTGATGGTTGAGCCGTTTATGGGAACAAGCGTAACCGTGGATACGCAAAAAGAAGCCAGTAAAACGGTTGCAAATCTTCGTAAACTGGAAAAAGGGCTGAACAGTGAACGGATCAACCTGAAAAAACAATGGATGGACCCGTACTTGAAAGCAGAGGCATTGATGAAAGAAGTTATCGCCGTAGTAACCGCGCCGATCAGTGAAATCAGCTCACAGCTCAAAGTATTTGAAGAAGCGGAGAAACAGGCCAAAAAGGAAGCAATCGACGAACTGAAAGCCAAGTTACTGGCAGACAGCCCGCTTGCCGATTATATCCACGGCTTGAAATGGTTTGACGATGAACGCTGGATGAATAAATCTTATGCCCTTGCGAAGATTGGAAAAGAGATCATTAAAATGGTATCTGACATTGAAGATGCAATTGATTTACTCCGGGAAAACGGCGGAGAATTTGCAAACCAGATGATTGCTGAATTTTCAAAAACCGGCGATGTGGTTCCTGCACTAAACTCAGGCAAACGGATGCAAGCAGAAAAGGAGGCAGCTGAGAAGATCGCAGAGGCTATGAAGCAGAGAGAGCTTGAAGAGCTTGCCTCGATTCCTGAGAAAAAAGTTCCTATCATTGCAAAACCCGAACCAATAATAAAACTTGAACCAGTACCGGAAAGTATCAATCCAGAGCAGGAACCCGAACCAGTCAAGGATATTTCGGAAGCCGAAGAGATCAAAACCATACGAATAGACGTTGAACTGACCAAAACTCAATGGACAGGATTACTCGCATATTGCCGTGATAACCGGATCAAAATTACTCCGGTAAAGGACGAAAAATGAAACCAACTAACTCACTAACAAAGACGGGCACCAGCCCGATTGAGACCATGAAGACTCTCACATCAAGCCCTAAAATGATGCAGAGATTCGACGATGTTCTGGGGAAGAAAGCCCCTCAATTCTTAGCTTCGATTGTATCGGCATACAGTAGCAACAAAGAGCTACAAAAAGCCGACCAAATGTCTGTTATGGCAGCCGGAATGATAGCAGCTACTCTTAATTTGGATATCAATCCTTCCCTTGGATTTGCTGCAATTATCCCGTACAAAAAGAATAAAAAACTTCCTGATGGATCATGGTCAAACACCGTTGAGGCACAATTTCAAATTATGACAAAAGGATTTGTTCAGTTATCTCTCCGCTCAGGCATGTACCGCAACATAAACGTTACTGAGATCTATGAGGATGAGTTCAGGAGCGAAGATATCATCACAGGTGAGGTATTTATTGAACCGGTAGCCGATGGCGATAGGACACACGGGCGCACGTCTAAAATAATCGGCTATGTTGCGTATCTGGAATTTGTCAACGGATTTCGTAAAATGGTATATTGGCGGATGGATAAGATTCTTAATCATGCAAAAAAATTCAGTAAATCCTTTGACTCCCGATCGGATAAATTTTATAAAGGATCTGCCTGGGATACAAACTTTGAAGCTATGTGCCGGAAAACGGTACTCAAAAATGCGCTGTCCAGTTGGGGAATCCTCTCTACGCAGATGCAGGAAGCAGTTGTGGTAGATGGCGGTATTAAATCGGATATGGATGCAGATCTTGAATATGCAGAGGATCAGGACATAATCCAGGAGCCGGAGATTGAAACAGAGCCGGAAGTTACAGAACAACCGAAAGTTGAGACTCCAGAAGAGACGGAAGATCTCGGCTTTGGCAATGATCCCGCGCTCGATGAACTTTGGGGGGAATAATGGAACTAAACAAAAATAAGATTTTAAGTCTCGATATAGAAACAACGGGATTTTTTGGACAGGGTGGAAGTATCATAGAGATAGGGATAGTTGACCTTGATCTTGATACCGGAGAAATTACAGAAGTCTTTGATTCTCTTCTCCGGGAAGAGAGGTTGACTGAGGAACACGGAGAAAAACCTTTTGGATGGATCTTTCAAAATTCTGACTTAACGCTTGAAGAGGTAATGGATGCCCCATTAGCAAATGAAGTTTTCTCAAAAGTTCAGGAAGTTCTCGATCAGTATCCTCTCGGTTGTACTGCTTTCAATAAAAAGTTTGACTTTGGATTCCTCAAGGATCGTGGGCTGAAAATAAAAGAGCTTCCTTAGTGGGTACAGACAAGGCTACGAAGAATGTTTAGAAGAAATAGAAGAAGTCATAGCCAAGGCTTTGGAGGATATGTGACTAAGCGAGAACGAATATATCAAAAGTTCGATGGTAAATGTGCTTATTGCGGTTGTGACTTACCGGGCAAATGGCACATAGATCATATACAACCAATCTTTAGAGGGAAAGGCGATACTGTTGGATTTATGCAAGATGGTAAATATGTACAAAAAAGTAGGTCAGAATATGCCGGAACTAACAAAGAAGATAATCTATACCCTGCTTGTCCTCAATGCAACATCGCAAAAAGCAATCTAACGGTAGAAGAGTTTAGGCGGAGCATTTTATTAACTGTAAAACATTTAAGACATTATGATGCTAAGTTCAGGCTTGCCGAAAAATACAGAGTAATAGAGAGTTATGAAATTGATATTGATCTAATATTTTATTTTGAGAAGTTGGAGGATATGTGATGAGTAAGAAAAATACAAAAGTAATTAGTAGCGCAATTGAAACAGAAATATTTAACAACCTCCGTGTTATCAGTGACAATTATGAAGACAATGAATCCAAACGAAAAATACGGAGGCACGAATTGGATTACAATAGTGAAGTAAAATATGCAAGTGGATGGATGCATCCTGATGATGTTGATGAATTGCAAAAGCAAAACCAAGCACTGCTGGAAGCCTCGAAAGAATCTCATGAACTATTTAACTATATCCATGAATGTCAAACATTAGGCTGTGCAGTGCGTGTTGATTTTAATGCAGATTTAGACGCTATAATTGAAAAACTTGACGGGATTATAGCATTGGAGGATATGTGATGAGTGAGAAAATATATACAGGAAGTCATACAATCGAGATACTTCCTTACAGCAAAATTGATGAATTGAAAAAGCAAAACAAAGCACTACTGGAAGCGTTACCTCCTCTTATAGAAGAGGCATCGAACATGAAAGATCAATACGGATGTGATTGCGGACACCCGAATTGTCGAATGTGTGCAGATACAAAAACACTTGCAATAGCAATTGATGGTGCTGAGAAAGCCATAGCAGGAGAAGAGAGATGATAGTCAAAACTCGCAAAGTTCATACCTGTGATTGTGGTCGTGAAATAGATATTGGAACAAGTTGTAACTATGAAGAGTTTCGTTTTCCAAGATACAGTGATGATTACGAAGAAAAACAAATTGGTATTGAATACTATAAATCTTGGACATGTCCTTTTTGTGAAGCAATGTTTCTAGAGGAACAAATAAAGCTAGAAGCAGAGGCAAAGAATAAAGGGTTTAATAGTCACGAAGAAATGTGTGATGAATACGAGATGATGTGTGATGTGTGACCAAACAGGCAAGACAATAAATGGTACATGTATCACAATTTATTGAAGTATTAAAAGAGGTGGAAATAAAAAATGAAGATTTACACACGAAAACCAGAGCAAGTTCTCCTTGAAGCGTTGAAAGGGATACTTAGACAAGCTGTATTTAGCGG
>JAVCDK010000055.1 GCA_030765865.1 Candidatus Celaenobacter antarcticus
CTCGTTCATTGTCATAATCCGAGTTTCGTTCCGATTGATCAGGCCTGGTCAGTAACTCACCCAGATGTTTATCGGTATCCGCCGCTGTGGCAAAAATCACCGGAACATCTGTAAGCTGGATATTGTCCATTAATTTCATTACATTTTCCTGTTCTAACGGCGTGAAGCCGCATACCAGTATGGCTCTTGGTCCATACATTGGTTCAGTTGACTCCCCTACTTTTTTAAATGTTCCTTCGCTCATGATGCTTTCCTCTTTTTTATTAGCTGTTTGTGTGTTTTATGTTTTTTTCACATAACGCCTGTATAATCGGTTTATTTTGGAGTGCGAAGCACGGAAAAATAAATCCACGTTGATACATTTGTTATGCGATTCTTGATTCATTTACTAAAATCTTCTATGCAAACCATATAAAGGTCAAATATTTTTTCTATTTGCTCGATACTGAAACATACCATCGGACGAAGAGATACATATTCTGTATTTTCAAATTTAGCAAAACGCTTTTCATGTTCCGAAGTATCCCCAAAGCCTGGTCCGTAATGTACCAAATGATTTCTTACTTCCTGCAACAATGCTAGATCCTTCCAATGCTTTACATTAGTATCTAAATCTCTTTTAAGAACTTTCTTGAAATAACTTAATGAGCGACCAATGCCACGATCCTTTAAATCTGAAGGAGAGATTAAAATATCGTGGCGAGACTTTTCCATGGTCACGATTTCATCGAAATGCTGTTCCAAAATAGCATAAGAACTAATAAACACTGACCTAAGCAAGCTTTGACGAGTTGCATTGATATTACCTATGAGATTTCTTTTGTCATCATTATCTGCATCTGCATCATCAATTTTCCTGGCTAATTGGACATCCGCGATTTTTGCTGCCTCATATAGGTACCCCAGCTCTATAAACGAGAGGAATCTAGGAACACCGAAAGTCACATCATCTGGCTCTACCACTGAACCGCCTCATTCGCATAACGTTAAGCTGAGTGGCGCGGCCAAGGACTTTGCCGCGTCAGCGCCGCCGAAGTTCTCCGCGCCCACTTAAGCGCTTTGTTGGCCTTTTTTACGTTATTTCATTTAGTTACCAAATATCATGACGCCGAAAAAATTCTTTTGCTTCAATTTCATTCTCAATAGCAAAGTTTATTAGCTTTCCCGAATCGTTGCCCGAGACAGCTCCCCATGATGGAAGATTTAAATTCAGTTTTGACCAGTTGTAAGGCCATACAATAGAAATTTTATCAGAGAGAGTTTTTTCAAAAAGAAGACACCAGGGGCGATTTTCAAATTCAACCCAGTAGGCCATTTCTGTAGGATTTGTTTTTTTTACATCAATTTCTACCCACGAACCTTTACGATTTTTTACAACAATTGGAGGTCGGTTATTTACTACATAAAATGGGCCGAATAATGCATTTTTAGATATTTCTTTTTCGCTTATGAAAACAATATCACCGGCTTGGATTCTCGCCAATTCAACCGGAAGTTGTTCACGTATAGCTGTTTTGCTAATCCCATACATTGCGTGCTTCATACAGGCTGATAATCTACCAAAAGTATCCGTGTGGACTTTATATATTTTTGACTGCATCATTGAATTCCATTGAGCTTCAATTCTGGCACCTTCATTGGAATACTTCTATCAAGATCAATCAAGTCATGCTCATCTAGGGTTATATATGTAACACCATGCTTATTGTAGGTTTTTTCTTTTCGTTTCCATATGTTATCATATGATGGTTCCCCTTTAAGTCCCAGAAACTCAACGTAAATTTTAATAGATGGAATATACCAATCAGGAACAATGCGAATAGAATCAAGGTAGATGGCTTTCTCGTAATAGGTGACAATGCCATGTTCAGCAAACCAGTTGTCAATCATATGTTCTCCACGAGAACGAACCCAAACACCACGCATTGTTCTATATCCGTTGGCTTTAGATGAAGGCAGGTATTCATCTTGTATCAAGTTTGAAATAATTTCATCTGACTCTGGACTATTAATTGGCTCACAGGCTGGAACTGAACGAGAAAGATTTAATGCTCGAAGAGCATTTATGTAGTTATCAGCAGGGTTCAGGAAAATACACCACGGAAATTGACTAATCCATCTCGGGGAATTATCGCCGAGGGTAACGACATTGCCCCAAACACCTTCTCTTTCATTTATTGAACTGACCCATGTTTTTTTGTTTGTAGAAGCAATGAAAGGCCCTAAATAGGCATATTTATTCCCATCATGTTTTAATCTCAGAAGTAAGATGTCACCTTCCACCATATGTTCAAGTTTCTTATATTTTGGATCGCTTACTCCGTAAACCTGAAAATCACGGCAGTCATCCAGAAATTCTTGCTTATTAGTTTGTAGTATCCATAGATTTTTCATGGATTATCCTTCGGGATATTGACATCGTTATGTTGTTGGCCAACGCCGCTCTTCAGCGGGCGCGGTTTTTTGCAATCCGCTGCAAGAGCATGGTTATACAGGCTTTTCATTCCAATTCCTGCATTAAAGACGATTTCCAAGACGCATATCGATTGTCTTTAACCGACTGAAAAAATTCTGTAATATCCTCCGGTGATAAAAAGTAAAAACAATACATCCAGTCGATTTTGCTTTCTTTCAATTTCGCGTTTAAAGCTTGAAAATGATCTTTCCCGTCCCTGTATTTTGCTCTGTTTTTCTGATTTGTGTCTCCGTCTGCTTTCATTTCAACAACAAGAACTTCCTTTTTAAATTGCATTTTTAGGAAAAAGTCGGGGTTGAAATTTTCTCGCTTGACGTGGGTCATGGCATGTTCATCGGGTTTATAAGAGTAGGGAAACCAGTAAAAGCCCTTGTCTGGTGATTTGATAACAGATTCAAACAGATCGATATTGTTAAAAAGGGACCTGGTGAACTTACGCTCTGGCTCAAACGAAACATAAAAAAGGTTCAATGGCGTTTTAAATTGGTCTTTGGGTATCTCAATCAGGTTATCCATAAGAAATCTGATTTCGCTTTCATTGCCACCATATTTTTCTATCTTTTCCTTTACTTTCGTGTAATTTCTTTTGTCTTCGATAAATTCATACAGCATGATTTGCTGCTCTTTAGGCAGAGACTCAGGCGAGTTTTTACAATAAAAAAGATACCCATTGCTCTTTAAAGAGCTTTCATTGAAAAACTGAGGAACCATTCCATTGTCATCATCATTTATTTTTATTTCTTTTAGGCTATCAGGTTTCATTTTCATCCGTGGGGTATCCCTGCCGACTTCTCGCAACATCGGACCAAACGCCTGTTTTACTTTGGATAAGTTTTCTCTGCTGACAAATGTTGCATCATATCCATTTTTTTTAAGATTGAGGACAATGAATTCCTCAATCTTGGATATAGGCCAGCGTTTTGAAACAGCCAGATCCTTATCCTTCAGGAATAGTTTTATCTCCCTGGCGGCCTGGCCTATCGGAACAATATCTTTCATATCAACGGTAAATCGAAATGATCCGGTTTCAGAATAAATACTTGTTTCTTCCCACTCCCTGCTCTGAGGGGAAAATTTAACTTTTTCCGGATCTTTTGCGGGTTTTTCCTTGCTTTCAGTCGTGTCCTGAACAGAAGAATATTCCAGGTTATACAAGGGAAATAAAAAGTCGGCTCTATTTTCATCATAGCCCCAGCTGAGGCGGTTTTCAATTTCAAGGACTTCGTTGTAAAGATTAATAATATTTGATGTCCATTTCTGATGATTGTTGATCTTAACAAAAATCGAACCTGTCAATCCTTCAGGAATACGAAGGCCCCGTCCCAGAACCTGTGATATCAAAAGTTTTGAATTAAATGCCCGCTGTTCATGAGGCACTATCTGAAATACATTCTTAACATCCCATCCTTCGGTGAGCATGCTCACTGATACAATCCACTCAACTGGATTCTCAGGATCATCAACCGTTTTTAAGAGAGATAAATTTTCTTTGCGCACTTTTTCAGGTTGCTCAAGTATGGACTCGACGACAGCCTTTTCATTCTTGTTTGATGGAATGCCCGATGTCACCCAGATAACTTTTTTTGCAGCCTGTTCATAAGAGATCGCTTCTTTGTCCGAAATGTATTTTACAAGGGCATTCCACACTTCAATACATGTGACAATTTTATCGGTGATTATTATTGTGATCGGCCTAAGAGTATCTGCATATTTTTTCTGATTATCGAGGTGGTTCTGATAGGTCTCATCAAAACCCTTGTCTTTTGTAGATTCTTCTTCAACTTTATAATCTATCTTCTTGACGATGCCGTCGTCCATTGCCTGCTTGATGCTGTATCTGTAAATGACATCATGAAAATACTCATCACCAATATAAGGCGTGCCCGACAATCCAAGCAGATAATGGAACCCGTAGTCCTCATTTGTTAGAAACCCAAACCATTTTTTCACAGCGGCATCTGCTTCACTATAGATATGATGAGCTTCATCGCTTATCACCAGGGTTCGTTCACCCTTGCCTTTAAAACTGTCTTCAATGGATGAACCGGTTCTTTGATATGCTGCGTGAATATTTTCGACACAGATATCACCATTTAAAATGGGATCGTTGGCGCTCTTTATGGCAGGTGAGGGATAATCCGATCCAAGCTCTTCAAGAATCTTTGTCAAAACGGCATCCCCGCTGAACCGCTCAAATTTCTTTTTTAATTCCCCTTCGATGGTCAGTGACGGGCACAGAACAAGCACCTTGTCTACCAGCTCTTCGGCCAGCATGATTTGAGCCACCCCGTAAATCACCCAGCTTTTACCCGTTCCGGTAGCAAGGTCAATGCTGTAGGACTTTTTGTCTTTTATACGCACATGGCTAAGATAATCCGACAAATCACGGTAACGGTTCTTGAGTTTCTCGCTTTTATTAAAAGTATATAAGGCAGCCTGCTCTGTACTGACAAAACTTTCCGTAATAAAAAAATGAATCGATTTTCTCACAGCTTCACGAACGTGGCCGAAATCAGCAGTTGTCAGGGCGTCAAGAAAAGCGTCATATTTATTGACCACGGAGAGCGTCTTTGATGAAGAATCATCAATCTGAAGAATAAAATCGTCGTTTTTATATTCGATGCTCATTTGAAGTCCTTTTTCATTTTCACAACCTTTAATTCGTTGCCGTATTTATCAATAAAGATCACCATCATTTTTTTGGTGGTAAACTCATCTTCCGGTATCCGCACCACCGCTTTACTGCGGTCTTCATTGACGACATCACTCGCCCAGAAAACCTTGCCAAGATTGAAATAGTCATCATTGTAATCCAAATCCACAAGCACCATGGAAAGCGTTTCAAAATTTTCAAAATCTTCTGGGTCATACACCAGCGTATTGGATTTAAAGGATGAAATCTCAATGAACCAGTCCTTCTTGCCTGTATTGAAAAGATTCTGATCCTCCGGTTTTCTGCGATGATAGGATGCCTTAACTTCCGGCTGAGAGATAAAATCAAAACCAACAGCGTCTATTACTTCATTGACATCATTTTCGCTGACCGGTTGTTTAATGCTTCCGGGATCGCCTTTTTCAATCAGGGCTTTAAGAACAGACAAAGGAACTTTCAAAAGAACATAGGTCGTATTATCAAGATCAATTTCATCTTCCATAAATCCCATCGAGGAAATAGGCGCAATAACGTAAAACCTCCCCCCGGCTCTGCCGCCCAGGACCGTGTGTAGTGTCTTAATATATTCACGGTCGAGCACAAGGTTTTTCTGATTCGGATAATCCCAAATAAATGCTGAATGCACCCCGATATAGCCATCCGCTTCAAACCCGTATATCTTGTGCCTTTTTGACCGCACGCCGAACAGTTGCGCCACAAAAGGTTTATAATGCTCCCAGTCCAAATCAAGGATGGCTTTTGCGTCATACACACCAGCATGAAAAAGCTTAAATTCCTTTGCTTTTAACGGTTCCTCTTTTTCCGCTTTTTCTTTGGGCTGAATAAAGGATATGAGAAACCGTACATTGCCGACGTCGAAGATCTTTTCACCGGCCTTGCTTTCTTTATCCTCCACGGGCTTTAATTTTTGCAATTTCAGTTTATCTTCCGGGCAGATAAGGGAAAATCCCTCTTTCTTGTTCCCGGAAAGGTTGGAGGATATGAATTCACTCAGACTTTTCAAAAGCGAATCAGAAATAACCAAGTCGCCCCTGCGGGCTTTTTCATAGACAAAAAAGAGCCCCCTTGAGTTTGACTTGGAATGCTCTTCAAAATCAGCCACCCGCTCGTAATCCCTGCGGCCATCCTCTTTCAATGGACCGATTTGAGTAGTCAGATTAAGCATTCTTTTTTGAATGGTGTAGATGGCAAGCTTGCCGCAATCCATGCTGATCCATCGGCGGTTTAGTTTTTCTGCTACGGCAGGGGTTGTGCCGGAACCGGCGAAGGCATCGAGGACAATATCGGTTTCGTTTGATGATGCTCTAATTATACGTTCTAGGAGGCCGTCCGAGAATTCAATCGCTGGCAAACAACCTCTTTGGAAATAAGTATCAAATTTCGTCAAATCATTTTATGAAAAGTCATTGTCCTCAACAGAAATCACCTTCCGGCTATTGATCGC
>JAVCDK010000060.1 GCA_030765865.1 Candidatus Celaenobacter antarcticus
AGGACGCTTCCGAAGGAATTCGAAAGATCAGAGAGATAAATACAGGCATATTCTGTTTTGATTCTCGTGAACTTTTTTCTGTGCTTCCGAAGATCGGGCAGGATAATTCCCAGAACGAGATGTATCTAACCGATGTGCTCGAACTTTTAAGAAATGAAGGCAAATCCGTTGCTGCCGTCAAAGTCAATGATCCGATCGAGGTTGCGGGCATCAACTCAAATGAACAATTGCAGGAACTGGAAGATCAGTATCTTGCTCAGAAATAAATGGATAAATTATACTCACCCTGGCGCATCGATTACATTCTTGGTGAAAAAGAGAAGGGTTGCATATTCTGCGCAAAACAGCAAGCAAATGATGATGAAGGGCATTTGATCCTAAAACGAGGTGAAAAGACCTATATCGTAATGAATTTGTATCCCTATAATAACGGACATCTGATGGTTGTACCCTTTCGGCATGTGGCGCGTATGCAGGAGCTTACAGATGAAGAATTGTGCGAGCTCGGCAAAATGACACAATTATGTGAACGGGTTCTTTCAGATGCATATCATCCTGATGGATTGAATGTGGGTATGAATCTGGGAGAAGCAGCAGGCGCCGGTGTGGCAGATCATCTGCATATACACGTGGTGCCGCGATGGAACGGCGATACCAATTTTATTTCTACGATTGGGAACACAAGAGTTATTCCCGAAAAAATGGAAGAAGCGTTTAAAAAATTGAAAAAAGTTTTTAACACCTATGAGTCTTAAGCTCTCAAAATCCTTAAAAATAATCTTGGCTTTTTTTTTATTCTAAATATACTATTCCTATGCCTGACGATAATTTTAAGGACTTTACCGGATGAAGAAATTCAGAAAATTGAGCAAATTCCCTATAATGAGATCACACTACAAGTACTCAATGGGTGCGGCAAAAAAGGGCTGGCACGCGAAGTTCGAAATGTGCTTATTAATAAGGGGTTCGATGTGCTGTCCTTTGATAATGCAGAAAAATTTCTCTATGAAAAAACCGTGATCATCATAAGAAATATGGACTACAATAAATTTAATATTTTATATAAAGAATTACCTGTTCACAAGGTATACAAGCAGATCAACGAACACTCTCTCTTTGATTTTATAATAATTATAGGAAAGGATTATAAGCAAATTTTTGCTCTATAAGTTTTTATATGGAAGAAAATACTACAGAAAAAAAGCTCGAGATCATCACCCAGCTAGCCAGGGATAAGAAAGCGGAAAACGTCATTATCCTTGATGTCGAAGGAACTTCCGACCTGACAGATCGTCTTGTCATTTGCAGCGGGGATGGAGATATACACACGCGTGCGATCGGGAAATATATTATAGAAGAGGCAAAGAAGATGGGAGTTCCGATTCATCATAAAGAAGGACTCGAAAATGGTAAATGGATACTGGTTGATTTTGGAGTCATTGTGATGCATATCTTTGATAAAGAAACCAGAGATTATTATAAGCTTGAAGATCTCTGGGAAGAACTGGTCCGTAACAGAAAAAAAATGAAGGAATCATAAGTGAGGCAATCTTGATAGATATTATTAAAGAAAAGATAAGGAAAAGTTTGAAAGCGCTTGAATTGCTTGCGCCACCTAAATCCAAGATAAATCTGGAATATCCGAAGCATAAGAATCATGGTGATTATGCTTCAAGTATCGCGCTCAATCTTGCAAAAAAAATCGGACTCGCTCCTATGACTATTGCAAAGAAGCTCGCAAAACATCTATCTGCTGATTCTCTTTTTTCTGAAGTAAATGCTGCAAAACCCGGTTTTATCAATTTCAAAATTGCAAATAAAATTCTCTATTCAACCCTTCAGGATATCTATAAGCTTGGTCAGAAATTCGGAACAAATTACGAGCATGGTGCAGGGAAAAGGATTCTTATTGAATTTGTGAGTGCAAATCCTACGGGTCCCCTCAATGTAGTGAATGCTCGTGCTGCTGCCTTTGGAGATTCCCTTGCAAATATCCTGCTCGCACAAGGCTACTATGTCGAAAGAGAATACTATATAAATGACGCAGGTCATCAAATAGAGTTGATGGTTGAGTCCATTGAGAATGAGCTGAATAGACTTGATGAAATTCAAGTCGAGGAGCTGGAAGAGGGCTACAAAGGTGAATATATCACCGAAATCGCTGCTCGTGTTCTGGAATCCGAAGGAACGACAATTCATCAGCTTTCGAAAAAGGATAAAGTTAATAAAATTCGCGATTTTGCACTGGACATTCTCATCAATGATCAAAAAGATACTCTCTCTTTATTCAGGGTATGTTTTGATAACTGGATATCCGAGAATGAGCTTCGTCAAAAGGGAAGTGTGGAGGATGTGCTTGCTTACCTTTCCGAAACAGGAAAAATCTACGACAAGGATGGCGCAGTTTGGCTATGCAGTAGTGAGTTTGGTGATGTAAAAGACCGTGTCATCATGCGTTCGGACGGTACTGTGACATACCTTGTGCCCGATCTTGCATATCATATCACGAAATATAAACGTGGTTTTGACCGTATCATTGACATCCTCGGTCCGGATCATCACGGACATATTCCCAAACTAAAAGCGGGTATTGAAATTCTTGGCTATAAGCCGTCGATCATGCAGTTCATTTTACTTCAGCATGTAACTATTCTCATCAATGATGAAAAGGTAAAGATGTCAAAAAGAGAAGGAAAGCTTATCACTCTCAGGCAGCTTATTGAGAAAGTCGGTACAGATGCTGCACGATTCTTCTTCTTGATGAGAAAGCCAAACACGCCTCTTGATTTTGATATCGAACTTGCGAAGAAACGATCCTCGGAAAATCCGGTCTATTATGTGCAGTATGCTCATGCACGTATTGCGAGTATTGAGAAGAAAGCTCGCACAGAAAAGCTCAAGATATCTGGTTTCAAACCGGAATATCTGAAACGGCTCAATCACGACGAGGAGCTGGGCATCATCCGAACACTCATGAAATATCCCGAGCTCATTGCGCATGTCAGTTCAAGCTATGATGTTAATCTCCTCACTTCGTATTTGATCGATCTTGCTGGAGAATTTCATAAATATTACCAAAAATATAAAATCATAAATATGAGATATAAGAAGCTTTCGCTGGCGCGGCTTTTCCTTTGTAAGGCAATACAGACTGTTATCAAGAATGGACTTACGATGCTGGGAATTTCCGCACCGACAAAAATGTAGTGAGTAGGGATTGAGAGAGATAAATAACCACGAAAAGCACGAAAAAATAAAATAACTTTTAATAGAAAATTCTTGAATTCTCATTCCCAATCCCCTGATTGGGAATGCATTGTTATTGAAACTCTCTTTTGCGTTCCCAAAGAGGGCTTTGGGAACAAGATAAAATTAATAAGATGAAGTTTTCTTAAATTCCATTTTCGTGTATTTCGCCTGCATAGGCGTCCTGTCGGGGCGTAGTGAAACGGAGACTGAAGCGTAGCGGAGACGGGTCGAAGATGTTGTGATAAGTAATCGAACACGCTGTGACAGGACTAAAGCAAATCAACAGTTAAATAGGGTTTAGATTTATTCTTTCACTAACTCAAAATCACCAGATTGTCCATTTAAGCCATACCACGTACCAAAGATCTTTTCTGGGTTGACCATGATGCCGCCGTGTGCAGCAATACAGTCTCCTTCTGTGAACTGAAAAAAAGTGATCACATAGTGTGTTTTTGCATAGTATATTTCACCAACGAGAGCAGTCTGGTCGTATTTACCAATAAATTGGTTTTGACCAGTTGTAAAATTGACATCATTTAGTGAAATGTGCCCGTCTAACTTACCATTTAGTTGATAATCACATTTCCAAAGCCAGGTGCCTTGTAAGGTGCCGGTCTGAGCAAATGATATTGCGGAAATTGTTATCAGTAAAACAGCAGTTAATACAATAATTTTTTTCATTTCTCCTCCATATTAGCTTGGCTAATACGTTTTATTGTGTTGAGTGCTTTCCTGTTTTCTATAAATTTTCTGTTCAGAGATTGTTTTAACACAGCTTCAAGTCTGATTTTAATCCTTTATCAAATTCAGTTTCTAAATTGTCAGATTTAATTTCTGATAAATTGTGCGCTATTGCTGGGATTTTGATTACAGCGTACCCAAGTACAACTTAGGTACGAGAGAATGGTAAATAATAAACTTTGTCACTCTGAGTGGAGTGAAACGAAACGCCTGTCACGGCGTCTTGTCTGTCTCGGCGTAGTGTAACGGAGACGGATCTGGGCGTAACGTAGTGAAGACTGAAATAAAATGAAGCCGGAAAGAGTCTATTCTTTAAATATTTTCTCGCAAAATATCTAAACGAATTTTCTTAATATGCGGGAAAATACACATAAGCCAAAAACATTGACATTCAACTCTTCATAATTTACCTTCAAAAAAATTCTGGGGGAGCAATGAAAACCAGAAAAATATTCATTGCAGTTTTTTGTATTGTTATTTTATTTCTATCCTTTTGCGGGAAGAAAGCACCAGAGAACCAACCACAATCCTTACAAAACGATGAACTGACAAAACTGGAAAAATTTATGGATATTCCGATCTATCCGAACAGCGAACTTGCGAATATTACCACTCCACTCCGGGATGAAACCATTCCCGATAAACCAATGCAGGCACAGGTAATGCTCATTATTGATGACTATGAAAAAGTGCCACCTTTTTATGAGGACAAACTTGGAAAGAAATTTACTGTTGATGTAGAAGATGGAAAGAAATATTATGAGCTACGGTTTGAAAAAGGAGAATGGCTCTACATTATTTATGTGGGGCATGACACATTTGAGAACAAGCCGGTGTTTTCGATTGAGAAGTGGGAGAAGTAGGGACATTTCCGCTGAAATGACCGATATGATTTTCGCAAAGAAGGGGCTATTCGTCTCTCAATATTTCTCTCATCTTATCAGCCAAATTATCCAGCGCCTTTTGTGCGCCGATCTGGTTTCTGAACACCGCTTCAATGACCTGCTCTTCGAGAAGTTTACGTGTCTCGAACCACGCATCGGTTTGGGGTTCTACTTCTGCATTCAAGAGCTGGTCATACACACTTTTGAGTCCGGGATATTTTTTGAATTTTGCCTGGGTTTCCTCATCTTCAATGGCACTTTTGCGAACAGGCATATAATAAGTCATATTTGACCAATGTGCAGTCTGTTTCGGGCTGGTGAACCATTTGATGAATTCCCAGCATGCTTCCTGCTTTTCTTGCTGCTGTGGGTCTTTATCATCTTTAAATATCACAATATTTGTACCGCTGACAAGACTCTTTTTGGTTCGGAAATAGGGGACAGCTCCCATGCCGAGGTTGAAAGGAATTCCGCCCTTATGAAGATAAACCATGGATACGCTCGAACCTTCTACCATTCCTACTTTGCTTGCAAGGAAATCATTTTGCCCGTCATAACCGGTGGAAAGATAAGCGATCTTGGATTTATTGAGCTGCCCTGAAAGAAAGTCCAGCGCTTCGACACCATATTTGCTATTAAAGAGGGGTTCTGTTAGAGCTTCATTCGTAAGCTGTCCGCCGGCTTCCAGCAAGCAGTTCTCGAACTGCCATGCATTGGTCGCAAAAGTCGTTCCCCACTGGTCAATTTTTCCATCATTGTCTCTGTCCTGGGTGAGTTGTTTTCCCACTGTGATGAACTCATCCCATGTTACAGGGGGCTTATTTATGTCCAACCCATTACGATAGAACATATCTTTGTTGTAATACATTACACGTACGCTCTTATTAAAAGGAAATGCATACATTGTATCATCGAACGTGCTGCTCTTTATGAAAACCGGATAGAAATCGTCGAGTTCTTCCTGAGAAAGTCCGTTAGGACCATTGATGAATTTTTCGACTGGAACAAGTGCGTTGCCTTCGATGAATTTTGCGATCCACGCTTCGTATGCCTGCGCCATATCGGGCTGAGTATTTGCCACAATTGCTGCCATGAGTTTCTGAGAAAGTGCCTGGTAACGACCCATTGAAATTTCATTGATATGAATATCGGGATGGATTTCGTTGAATTCGTTAACAAGTTTTGTCAGGGCATCACCTAGAGGACCGCCCATTGCGTGCCAAAATTCCAGTTCGATCTTTGTTGACTTTGCCTGTTTTGAACATCCTGCGAATACAATAATTGAAAAAATAAAAATAAATAGAAATATTTTTTTCATTGAAAGCTCCAAAACTTTTTCATATATATGGCATTTGATTTTTAAATATTTTAGGAGTCAAGTTTCTATAAAATTTAGAAATTCTATTTGAGCATGACCGTTGTTTTTATAATAGGATTGATCTGAAATAATCCGTTTACATACTAAAAAACATGAAAATTTAACCTGCTTTCCTATTAAATTCCATAAGAAACTTGAAAGCCCTCCAGGGCTTTACCAATAAAGGTAAAAAATAAAGAACAATAATCACCTGGAGGGTGAAGAAATGCAGAAGAATGGTATAAATAATGTCAAGATAA
>JAVCDK010000071.1 GCA_030765865.1 Candidatus Celaenobacter antarcticus
GAAGCAGCATCAACGCGAACTTCGTTATGTTTATTCATTTATCTAAAACGCCCCTCATGTGCGGAACTTTCTTGTTATACTCAACTGCCTGCATTTCCGCAGCAATACTTAGCGCGATCTCTGAAGCTGATGAACCACCTAGATCAATTCCTATGGGTGAATATAGATTTTCCAAATTTACGTCACCAAGTTCATTTTTTATTTTATTTAGAGTTGCTTCCACTTTTATTTTTGATCCTATCATGCCAATATATTTTAGTCCATGATTTTTCTTGAGGATCATTTTTAATACATCATAGTCAAACCTGTGCCCGTGTGTAACAATGACAGCATAAGAGCCGATCTCCGGTTCGAAATCCCCTAGAAAACTTTCATAATTTTCACATATATGTTCATCGGCAAATGGGTGCAATGATTTTGACGAGAACTCTTCGCGACTGTCAATAATTACGATTGAATATTTTTCTAAAGGAAGGAACTTTTCAAGTGCCTGAGAGACGTGTCCGCCACCAAAAATATATACTTTACGTTTGGGTACATGTGTTTCAAAATAGACCTTTACTTTACCTCCACAGATCATTCCGGTTAATTCTCCGGAAGAGGGTTTACCTGCATAGAGATCATATTCTTTCGTGCTATTGATACCTCTTTTCAGATGTCTTAGGGCTTCCTTCTCAACAAGTTTTTCGATTGTGCCACCCCCAACAGTTCCGTAGGTTTCTCCACTCGCTGTGATAATCATTTTAAATCCAGTTTTCCCGGGAGTTGACCCCTCAATTTCAATAACAGTTGCTATCACAAAGGGAATATTTTCTTTCTTGAGTTTATAAATTTTCTCTATGGTATCCATATTATTTAACTGAGGTTTCGTAAGTGTGGAAATTACTAAATAAAACCATATTTATCCTTTATATTTATTCTTCGAAAGATGAGTTAGAATTAATTCAATTTCTAAACCCTAATTTCTAATTACAAATAATCCGCCAGCTAGCAGATAGATGTCAAAGTAATTTTTTCTTCATCATTTAATTGAGGAACTGCTTTTGAAATTATCTTCTACCAATGTTTTGATTCACCTACATATAAATTTTTAACCACGAAAGGCACCCCAGTCGAATAAAAAACAAATTCAACGGGGCAGGCTAAAAGCACGAAAATAGTGTTTAAGAAAAATATTCTATAAAGCTTCATTTTAATTTTTCCGCGTCTTTCGCCTGCCAAGGTGTAGTGCAACGAAGACTGGTGTATTTTGTGGTTTATAATATAATACTCCGTTTTTAAAATTCGTTCATATCCTCACCAAATTTGGCAGTTCTCTCCTCGAAATCGAATCTCTTTTTATTTACCTTTGTCATTTGAAATTTTATTAGACATTAGATATTTGTAATTAGATATTCATATTTTACAGGATAAAAATTACTTAAATAAATCATATTTCTCCTTATTATAATATTTACTGCACAACTTGGATTATTTAAGATACTTCTCTTTTTCTTCTCGCGTATTCACATCTTGAACAATTGATTCATCTGAAATTTCTATATAACTAATTTCCTCGTGAAATTTTCTTAAAATATCACGCAGATTGTCTGATACAGGAGCGTTTATAATCTTTCCTACCACATATTTTGACAGCATAATGGGATGACCCGCTTTCATATCATAAGAAGGCATGATAATTTTGCGGGAGCAACTTCGCGCCTCGTCAGCTAATTTCTTATACACATTTTTTGAAATATGCGGTTGGTCCACAAGATGAAGCATTACATAATCATCTTTTTGCATCCTTGGAAAGATTTTTTTTAAACCAACCTGAACACTGCTGAACATTCCTTTTACAAAATTTTTATTATGAATAAAATTAATTCTTTGCATGATCAGTTTGTCAGTAAAAATCGCTTTTACACTATCCTCCAGCACATATCCATTGAATCCCTTTACGATAACTATTTCATCACACACTGTCCCCAGTTTATTAATGATGTGTTCGATAAAGGATTTTTGATCATAAAGCACAAGGGGTTTGAAATCCCCCATTCTGCTCGAATAACCCGCAGCGAGGATCAATCCAAAAATTTTGGGCATCATATTTCTTTCATCATTAAAGCACGCTCGGCATTCTTGATGTCCTTCAAACCGCTGCCCGTCAACAAAACAACGATAGTTTCATCTTTCAATTCAGTCCGGTGACTATATTTCACAAAACCGGCCCACGCTGCTGCTGCCGAAGGTTCAACAAAATAACCATGTTGTTGACTCAAGTATTTCTCAGCTCTCAAGATTTCATCATCGCTTACTTTTATGCCGAAGCCCACAGTACTTTTTATCGCATCGACAGCCATATACAAATTTCGCGGAGCATTCACAGAGATGCTGTCTGCTAAAGTGTCTGATTCTTTGTAATGGAATTCATTACTTTCCAAATAATCTATTATGCCCGAACTTCCTTCTGCCTGCACTGCAATAAGTTGTGGTATTTTTTCGATGAGATCGAGTTGCTTTAGATCATAAAAGCCCTTGTATATTCCTGAAATGATGCTCCCGTCACCGGTTGGCACGAAAACCTTGTCTGGCGCATTGCAATTCAACTGTAGAAATATATCAAAGCCACCAGACTTCTTACCTTCTGTTGTGAGCGGATTGTATGCTGTGTTGCGGTTATACCAGCCATGTTTCTGTGATTCATTTATAGAAATATCATAAGCATCGTCATAGGAACCATTAATTTTCTCCACCTCTGCGCCATACATCCGGATCTGAGTAAGCTTCTCGTGAGGAATACTTGAAGGAACGAATATTTTTGATCTCATTCCTACCATTGCACAAAGCCCGGACATCGAGGAAGCTGCATTCCCTGTTGATGCAGTACAAATTGTATCTTTGCCAAGCTCAAGAGCTTTTGCCAGAACCAACACTGATGCCCTGTCCTTATATGAAAAGGTTGGATTATGAGTATCATCCAAAATAAAAACCGATTTATGTGAATCAAATGCAATTTTATTGAGAGAATTTTCCGGCAACGCCATGCGGGTTTTCATAACTTCTTGCGCTTCACTTTTTAAAGGTAGAAGTAAAGGGAATTGAAAAATATTGCCCGGTTTCTTTTTTTTAAAGAATTCAAGAGTATATTCAGTTTTTATAATATCGTAATCGTATAGAATCCGCAGACAACCAACTAGTGGTGAGTGTGGTTTATTTTTTCCTACACAATTCGGGCAGAGGTAGTGGCTGTTTTCCTCTATTTCATCCGATATCCACCTGGCACCGCATGAGAAGCATTTATAGTAATAATTTTTCATAAGCATTCAAGGTAGAATGATGTGAGGAGGAAAATTTTGTCTACTTTTTTGAGATTCTCCTTAAAGTAAAATTTATGAAATAACTTTGATAACCTTTCACCTGTAATAAATACAACCACAGAAACCACCAGTCTTCTCCGATAGTTTGAAGATACGACTCGGCAAGCAGAGTTCACAGAGAGAAATTTAGAAAATAATGGTCAAAAATTTTGGAGACGGTTCGCTCTACTCTCTACGCTCAACTCCCAACGCTTCACTTCTTTAACTTTCTATAAAATGTAGTTCTCTCGATCCCTATCTTCTCAGCTGTTTTACTTAGATTATTATCATTCAGCGTTAGATGAAAATTCAGGAATTTTTCTTCAAATTTTTCAACCGCATTTGACAGTTTTTCAATCTTTAATAACTTAAATAATGAATCATCATCTTTATAGAACTTCCCTGATATCTTGTTGTTGATTTCTGCCACGATCACATCATTATCAATAATATTGTAACGGATCAAAAGGTTTTCACAGAAGCTTGAGAGTTCCCGCACATTTCCGGGCCACGAGTATTTAAAGAGTTTATCTTTTATTTTATACAGATCAAAATCAAGAAATGCTCCGAACTCTTTACTGTGCTTAGCGCAGAAATAATCCAGCAGCAGAATAATATCATCCTCCCTTTCATATAACGGAGGAACAAAGATGACATTTCTTGCGATCCTATAATAGAGATCCTCGCGCAGTTCTTTCTCTTTAACTAATCGTTTAAGATCTTTATTCGATGCGAACATCAATTTTACATTCAGCTTCTTTGTACTCCCCCCAATTACCCTAATTTCTTTATTTTCGATAACTCTTAATATCTTTGCTTGAATTGGAAGTGTGATACTCGCGATCTCATCGAGAAATAGATAACCACCATCCGCCTGCTCAAAATATCCTTTTTTATCATACAGTGCGTCGGTGAAGGACCCTTTCTTGTGCCCGAACAATTCGGAATCCACAAGACTCTCCGGCAAGCCACCGGAATTCATTTTTACAAACGGCTTGCCTGCGCGTTTAGAATGCCAGTAAAGATGATTGGCAACAACTTCCTTCCCTGTTCCTGTATCCCCCAGAATGAGCACATCAACATCAGCTTGGGCATAGCGAATAATTTCCTTCTTTAATTCTTTGATCTTGCGCGACTCACCAATGAATGGATATTGTTCAAGAAATGAGCGTGTCAGGTTATTCTTTTCTCTTATCAACTCTTTTGTCGTTTCTTCCTGTTTTTTGAGTTGATAGGCGGCTCTTACATCTGAAATAAATTTATCAATATTGAAGTCACCGGTCTTTTCAATAAAAGTGTGTGCTCCCAGTTTCATTGCTTGAGCTATTTCACTTCGTGTCGCTTCCCCTGACAGCACAATGACTTTTGCGTTACATTTATTTCTTTTCACCAGTTCTTCAAAAACCTCTAATCCGTTCAATTTGCTATTGTTCAGTTTTATATCCAATAATATTACAGATGGTTGAAACTCAGGATATTTCTTAAGGAAAGCTGTACTGTTTTGTACATTAGCAACTTCGAACTCAGCTTCTATTAAGAGCTTCGAATAATAGCTCCCTAATTTCTCATTATCCTCAAGGATAAGTATTTTTCTACTCATTGGTACCTCCTGATACATTATATGGCAGATATATCTCAACAATGAATGTATCGTTTGCCAACATCAATTGAAATTTTCCATCATGCTTCTCTATGATAGAACGGGCAATTGGAATTCCTAATCCAGAACCGGAACTTTTCGTGGTGTATCCTAATTCTGCTACTTTCTCAAAATGTTCTTCATTAATATCTGTTGTATTTTTAATAATTATCCCTAATACATGATCAACCCGTGTTATTGTAATTGATATTTGATCTTCAGATTCTACTGCATCCAGAGCATTAGAGATAATATTTTTCAATGCAGCTTTTAGCAATTTTTCATCAGCTTGAAGAATAAATTCCTTTCCAATATTAACTTCTACAGCATCTATATTCGGATGATTATAAAGATCCATCAGAATCTCGTCTAACAGAGAATTGATGCTTACATCCTCTTTATACAATTCATGGATCTGCGAAAAATTTGAAAGTGTTTGAGCAACTTGTGAGATGTCTTTAATTGTTTCAAGTATTGTTCCCATTTTCCTTGATTTTGCTTTTTTCAGCCCGTTATAGTAATCATCTGCTTCAAGCTTTATCATCAGTAGTTGATTCTTAAGATCATGAGATATCCGTTGTATAATAGCAAGCTCCTTCTCTGTATGAATCTTAAACACTTTTGTTTTCACGAATAATGCTGAGTGGGTATAAAATTCCTGAACCTTATCAGAGATGTCGTTGAGATATTTATAGGGTATTTTCCGATGAAAAGAAATCCTCTTCGGCAGTTTCCGATGAAAAGAAATCCTCTTCGGCAGTTTGAAGAACCTGCTGAAAGCTCCCGTTAATTTCCAAACATATAAAATACCGAAAAAACTATAGATCACAAAATAATTCTCAGTCGCAGATATGATTGGTACCCTTAGAGTTTCTCTGAAAACAAGATATGCCAAGAGAACGAGGATTTCACTTAAAAGAAGAATGATCGCAAGGGGATTCACTTTTAATGATTTGATAAATTTTACTTCCGACAAATAATAATCTCTGTTGATCCTTTCAATAAAATAAATAGAGTTATTGTAACAATGAATTATGTTTTGAATAATATGATTGGGAAATTCATAAATAACTTCCATATAGTTATTCACTATCCTTTTAGGATCATTGGCTGACATATAAAAAGATTCATCATATATTGTTATTGAATTATCGGAACAACCATTGAAAATCGGAAAACTCAAATCATGTTTTTTATCTTTGATCACCGTTAATGATCCATCAAATTCGATTATTCTAATTCCCTCATTATTCGCATCATAAAATATAACATGACCATCTTTCTTTTCATAGGAAGTAATATTTTGATAGGTGATGTTTAACGTATCAATTTTCTGTGTACCATAATCATAGACAAGAAATGGTTTTTCAGAAGAATCATAGTTTGACTTCATCCCAAATAGTAATTTATCACTATTTTCAATCTTAGCAAATCTATATTCATA
>JAVCDK010000144.1 GCA_030765865.1 Candidatus Celaenobacter antarcticus
CTTTGAGTTTATAAAGATGATCACTTCCACATTTTGGACACTTAAAACCGTAAATCGCTCTCTTAATTTTTTCTTTCATAACCAAGCCTATTTTCTAGCTTGGTCCGGAAATAAGTCAATTACCTAAAAATTTATGGGCACATACTGGTTTATCTCTTCGATCCTTATCACGATACTCGGAGCTATGTCTATATTACTGATATTTCTCATGCAATACTATGAAACTCGAGGTATATTCTTCTGGGCAGCCCTTGCTTCATGGATCATAATACTGATCCTAATTGCAATTATTTTTTGTGTGCATGAAAGTATCGAGAAAAAGCAAAATGATATCATCAAGGAATTTCAAAAAACAATTGATGATCTGAAGAAGGATAAAAGTTCAGAATGAGCAATAATCAATTGTTCATAAAACGGTGAGTTCATAATATGATCAACATGCAAAATAACACCCACCCCACCTCTGCATTTCGAGTCATCATAATACTACTTATAGTCATCGCAGCAAGCATTCTGACTGCGAAATATTTCTTGGAAAAACCAATCTCGGTTGAGGAAATGACCACCCCACTCGATCCGCTTAAAAAACCAAAACAGAATAAGGTACAAGATTTTAAGAACTTCACAATCAATCAAGGCAATCTGCAGCTTCTTATATTTCCTCAAGCAGAGTATGAGATGACTGCAAAAGTCATGAGCAAAAAACGCTATCACAATGGATGGGAATCCAGAATCATTCCTTATGATCTTGCTCTTGCATGGGGCAAACTTACAGAATCCGAGATGAAGAAATTCATTAAATATACGCAAATGCTTAGATTCTATTTTTACAAATTCACCCGGGATTGCCCCCTCACACAAGAATATATCGGAGATCATTCCTCAAACAATCATCTAATCCCTGCTAACAAGAATATTCTCAATGTATTGCGCAAGATCAGGAAGGGTGATATAATACAGTTATGGGGCTACCTGGTAAATATCAAAGGAACATACAAAGGCAAAGACGTGAACTGGAAAACGAGCACATCCCGTGCAGATACGGGCAACGGTGCTTGTGAGCTCATATATGTGGAAAAAATTCGTTTAAAAAATAAAATTTATAGGTAAAACATTATGAAAAAAATATCAATTATTACTCTGATATTACTTATAAGTGCCGTAATGCTTTTTGCAGAAGGTGAAAGGGATACTCTTTATATTCTGCAGACCACGGACATCCACGGCACGATCATTCCTTATGATTATACTATGGACAAACCGGCTGAACAAGGACTGGTAAAGGTTTATACAAGGATGAAAGAATTCAAAGAGAAATATGATAATGTTATTTTTGTGGATTCAGGAGACCTTATACAGGGCACCCCATATTCATTTTATTTCAATAGGATCGATACTATAGGAGTTCATCCGATCATCCAAACAATGAATTATATTGGTTATGATGCTTTTGCAGTCGGCAACCATGAAATCGAGCAGGGAGTTCATACATACACAAAGGCACGGGATAACTCAGATTTTCCATGGCTTTCCGCTAATGCAGCACTTGATGACGGTTCCACCTATTTTAAACCCTATACAATTGTAGAAAGAGGAAATTTCAAAATCGCCATTCTCGGATTAACAACTCCAGGAATCCCAACGATGCTTGATACCACGTATTACCCCGGAATCACATGGAAAGGCATGGTTGAGACAGCTGAGAAATATGCGCCAGCTTTGAAGGACAGTGTTGATGTTCTCATTGGGATATTTCATGCTGGTTTTGATGCTGAGGAAGATAAATATAAGAAAGAACTGTTTGGATTACCCATTGCGAATGCATCCGGGCTGGTAGCAGAAAGGGTCCCCGGATTTGACGTTGTTTTTGGAGGTCATACGCACCGTGTAAATCCACGAGATACAACAATTACCATTCGGGACAGTACCACTCTGCAAATGATATCCGGCTCTCATGCTTGGGGACTTGGAATTGTAAAGATCGTGCTCGAAAAAAGTAATGGTAAATGGCAAGTTATCGAAAAGACCGGCTGGATCGAGCAGGCAAAAGATTTTGCTCCTTCACAGGAATTACTTGAGCTTAATGAGCCATATCAGAAGAAAGTAGTTTCATTCATTAGATCCCCTATTGCTCTGAATAAAAAAATTATGACAACAGAAAATGCTCGTTTTGAGGATTCTCCTATTCCTGAACTCATTAACAAGGTTCAACTTTATAATACCGGTGCGGACATTTCTATCTCTCCTGTATTTTCCACACGTCTAACCATCCCCGCCGATACGATCCGCATCAAAGACGTATATGCAATGTATCCCTACGAAAATACTCTCAAAATGATCGAAATGACAGGACAGAATATACTCGATTATCTCGAATATTGTGCACAGTATTATGTGTATAAAAACGACTCGCTTTCTACGAATCCTGAAATCGCCGGCTATAATTATGACATGGCAGAAGGTATTTCGTACACTATCAATGTTCGTGAAGAACCCGGAAACCGGATAAAGGATGTGATATTTCTTAAAACATCGGAGCCCATCGATCCTGAATTGACCTATACGGTTGCATTGAATAGTTACAGGGCAAACGGCGGCGGCGGTCATTTGAAAGCAGTTGGGATCGATGAACCAAAAGTACTTTATTCTTCAAAAATGGATATCCGAAATTTTATAATTGATTACCTGAAAGAACATAAAATATTAGAAGCAACTTGTGATAATAACTGGCATATTGCGAGATAGAATAGGGATACCCCCAAAATTTATATAATGCATTTATCTTGAGTAGATAAATAAAGAGTTTACGGAGAATTCTTTGTGGAAAATTAATTTTGGAAAAGCTATTAATTTTACTCATATCGATAAGTCAATTATTACTTTCGACCAAAGCACGATATGAGAATAGCATAGGTTGGAATAATATATCGCACCTAGGGCGCTCTGCAACTTTTATTCACTTACCGGAAGCTTACGCATCCGGTTATAAATATTCAACACCTATAGTGTAGAATGTTATGAATGAAAGATTGAATTTAAAGTTCCGATAGGAACGATATGTTTGTAACGGTGAGCGTCAGCTCACAGAACCAGGAACCAGTAATGATATTAGCTCCATAGGTGCGGAATGTAAATTTTTTTATATTCGCATAAGTACATATTATGATCTTATCAAAAATGTCCTGGGTCTGAACAATTTTAGGGGTATGCATGATTGCGAGATAGAATTCTTGACATTTACAATCAATAAATAAAGAAAATTAAACATAAAATTCCAGGAGGATACAATAAAAAAAACTAGTATAATTCTATGTGTTATCATTTCTTTTTTAATGGTATCATGTTGTTGTATGAAAACCAAAAATGCCCCACCCCCAGTACCTCAGATACCCGAAGCTCCACAATCCTCAAGCCCCACACCTCAGATCGTTACTATGGATGAAATGACATTAATGGGAATGGAAAAAGATTTTACATCTGAAACAATGATGGAAATCCCTAATCTCTGGATGGAGTTCATAAAAGTCAGCGATCAGATTCCAAATAAAGCAAACGATATGGAAACATGGGGTGTTTCCTACGATATGAATTATGCAACTCAGCCCTTTACATTCACCTATTTTGTCGGTTTCGAGGTTACTAATATCAAGACTATTCCGGAAGGCATGATCGGTCATGTGGCACCAGCTTCAAAATATGCAAAATTCACTCATTACGGTTCTCTGGACAATCTTTCAGAAACCTATACTTATATCTACAATGTATGGTTCCCACAGAGCGGATATGATATGGGAATGGGTAATGAGCTGGAATTGTATAATAAGAAATTCAATCCGGAAGGCGAAGATTCCGAAATATTCATATTCATCCCACTACAATAGTAAGAAAGGATATATATGGTCGCTGTAGAAAAAAATCTTAATCCCGTAAAAGGTATAATTCTCGTCATCGTTGCATTTCTTGGTTTTTCAATTATGTCTGCATTCATCAAAGTATGCTCGAATACAGGAATGGGAATTCATGAGATCATGTTTTTTCAAAATCTTGTTGCTCTTATAATAGTTATGCCCTGGATTCTCCATGGCAAGAAAGTCAGCTTGAGACCGCAGAACCCTCTACTGATTATTGGAAGAGTCATCGTAGGGATGCTCTCGATGTATTTTTACTTCGTTGCCCTGAAGCTCATTCCCCTTGTAAATGCAACACTTCTGCAGAATACAACCCCAATTTTCATACCCATCATAGCATTTTTTGTATTTCGCAAAAAGATCACGTTAAAGATGTTTTGCGTTATGATCATTGGTTTCGTTGGAGTAACAATGGTTTTACATCCTGGGAAAGGTGCAATCAATCCAGGTGATCTGATCGCTCTGTTTTCGGGATTCCTCTCCGGTCTTTCTACTGTGATAATCAAACTATTGGACGACAGGGATGAATCCGTAAAATTGGTTATGTTTTACTTTCTTGCATTCTCAACGGTAATTATGGGCATATGGTCAATACACACATGGACAACTCCGGCAGGTATCATCTGGATCTATCTCGCATTATCAGGAATATTTTATGCTATGTTCCAATTATTGCTCATCCTCGCAGTGAAATATGCTTCGACCACAACGATCTCACCCTTTATATATCTCGCAGTAGTGTTCTCCGGTTTTATCGATTGGATCGTTTGGCAGGAGGTTCCGAGTCTTCTCACTGTCGCCGGTGCTGTAATTGTGATTACCTCAGCAATCATATCAGCTATACATCATACTAAACATAATATTCCAGTGCATTATAAATAAAATAACATATTAAAAAAGAAACCGACCTGGAACGAACCGGGTCGGTTTTTTTATTTTTATGATTTTTTTATTACTTCAACAATCCGTCTCTTTTCAGCATTGCATCGGGATCAGGTTCACGTCCGCGGAATTTCACATAGAGTTCCATCGGGTGAGCGGTATTACCTTTTGCAAGAATATTTTTTCTGAATGAGTCAGCGACTTCCTGGTTGAAAATGCCCTTTTCTTTAAAGAGCTGGAAGGAATCTGCTTCGAGGACTTCCGCCCATTTATAGGAATAATATCCCGAGGAATATCCACCTGCAAAGATATGTCCGAAACAGCATGAGATGTTTGTCCCATCGACTTTGGGATATAATCTTGTCTTATCAATAACCTTTTCTTCAAAAGCTACCACATCTTCGATATTTTTGGGATCTTGTGCATGCCATGCCATATCGAGGAAACCAAAAGTAAGCTGACGAATATTCGCGATTCCTTTATTGAAGTTTTCGGCTTTCTTTACCTTTTGAATGAGTTCATCCGGCATTTTTTCACCGGTTTTATAATTCTTAGCAAACATATCGAGTGCCTCTTTCTCCAGTGCCCAATTCTCCATTATTTGTGATGGAAGCTCTACAAAATCCCAATACACATTCGGGCTTGCCAGAGTTTGATAGGTGCAGTCAGAAAGCAATCCATGCAGAGCATGTCCAAACTCATGGAATAAAGTCTGCACTTCTGATAATTCCAGAAGGGAGGGCTTTTTATCTGTAGATGCTGTAAGATTAGCGACGATGCCCACATGAGGTCTGCGGATTTCTCCATGAGCGAAGCCCTGGGTTTTGAAGTTGGTCATCCATGCACCGCTTCGCTTAGTTTCTCTTGGGAAAAGGTCCAAATATAATAAACCAAGATGCGAGCCATCCTTATCATCCAGCTCAAACACCTTTACTTCTTCATGATACACCGGTATGCCCTTGAGCTCTTTGAATGTGATATTATACAATTTTTCTGCCACTTTGAACAATCCCTGAATGACGTACTCAACCTTGAAGTATGGACGGAGTTCTTCTTCATCATAATTATATTTGAGCTTCTTCAACTTCTCTGAATAATACGCGCTGTCCCATGTTTGGAAATCCTCAATATCATCAGCTTTCTTGGCTAATTTTTGGATTTCTTCAACTTCCTTTTTAGCAGCAGGAAATGCAATGGAATAAATTCTATCAAGAAATTTTTCAACCGTTTTCGGAGTTTCTGCCATACGCTCTTCAAGCACATATTGAGCATGGGTTTTATAACCGAGAAGTTCTGCGCGTTCTTGGCGAAGCCGTACGGTTCTCTTAATAATTTCTCTGTTATCAAACTTATCCTTGAACGCACGTGCTCTGTATGCTCTGCTGATCTTTTCGCGAAGTTTGCGATTTTTTGCATATTTTAATATGGGAAGCACACTTGGAATTTGCAGATTGAATAGCCAGCCCCCATCCTTCTCTTTTTTCTTTGCTGCATATGCTGCTGCTTCTTTTGCGCCTTCCGGTAATCCTTCCAGATCCTTTTCATCAGTAATATAAAGTTCAAAAGCATTAGTGGATTTAAGTAAATTTTGAGAGAATTTGGGACTCA
>JAVCDK010000007.1 GCA_030765865.1 Candidatus Celaenobacter antarcticus
AAAAGGAGGGAATTTTTTATGTCGAGATTGTTGGATATTCTTGGGTGCAAATATCCCATTATTCAGGGTCCTATCGGGGCCACGAACAGCCCGAAACTTGTCGCGGAAATCTGTGAAGCCGGGGCATTTGGAATGCTGGCAATGGGATTCATAGGCAATGCGGAAGAGGCAAGGCGGCTTGCAGAAGGGGTGCGGGAGCTGACTGATAAACCGTTCGGCGCAAACCTGATGACGATGAATCCCGCAAACCCGGAGATTCTGGAAGTGCTGGCCGAATCGGGAGTAAAAACAGTAACCACCTCTGCGGGTTCCCCGAAACGCCTGTATCCGCTGATCCATGAACTGGGTATGAAAGGTCTTCACGTGATGCTTACCCTTTCATATGCCATAAAGGCAGAGAGTGCCGGTGTGGATGGGCTGGTTGTTTCCGGGGCCGAATCGGGTGGATTGCGTTCTGTTAATCAGGAATCATCAAATATGATCCTTGTTCCCTTGGTAGTGGACCATGTGAAGGTTCCCGTGGTGGCAGCCGGGGGCATTGCCGATTCACGCGGCTACAAGGCGGCACTTGCCCTGGGAGCGGAAGGTGTTCAGGTAGGAACTCGATTTCTGGCTTCAGAGGAAAGCTCCGCGCCCAAGGAATGGAAGGAAGCAATCATCAATTGCTCGGATGGCGGTACAACGCTGCTACCATTGGGAAATATGATGATGAGGGTTATTGTAAACCCCAGGCTCAAAGAACAGATGAGCAATTCGGAAACAGATTTAACCACCGAATACAATCTCATGAATGCTCCCGAGGCATGGGGTACGGGAAAGTTCGATCTTTTCCCGGCGGGTGCGGGTCAGATCAGCGCCCTGATTCACGAGATCAAACCCGTAAGGGAGATTATAGAAGAGATGGTATCGTAATAGGGGTATAATAATATGTATGCGGTAATCATGGCGGGAGGAAAGGGGACCAGGTTCTGGCCCCTGAGCAGAGAAAAGAGACCAAAGCACCTGCTGAACATTACAGGTGATAAGAGTATCATACAGTACACGGTGGACAGGGTAACTCCCCTTGTGGGGAAAAACAACATCCTGATTGTCACCGGCGCGAGCCATTCCGATGAGATCAGAGAACAGCTTCCCCAGCTTCCGGATGAAAACATACTGATTGAACCGGTGGGAAGAAACACCGCGCCATGCATCGGCCTCGCCGCGATACATATAAGAAAGAGAAACCCCGATGCCGTTATGTTTGTTCTTCCCTCCGATCATCTCATCGCGGGCACAAAGAGCTTCCTCGATTCACTCACTACCGCGCGCGAAATGGCGAAAAGAGGTGATTGTCTCGTCACCATAGGCATAAGTCCCAAATGGCCGGAGACAGGATATGGCTACATGGAAAGGGGCAGGCTTGTCGATACTATACAAAAAACCAGTATATATGAAGTAGAGTCGTTCCGCGAGAAACCGGATTCGGCAACCGCGGAGGCATTTCTCAGAGATGGGGGATTCTTCTGGAACAGCGGGATGTTCATATGGAAGGCATCTACCATACTGAACGCAATAAAAAGGCTGCTCCCCGACCTGTACGAGGGGCTTCTGACAATAGAAGACTCCCTCGGCACAAAGCATGAGGAAGAGATCCTTTCTGAAGTTTATCGAGATATAAAGCCGGTTTCCATAGATTATGGCGTGATGGAGAAGGCACCTGGTGTATCCATGATAGAGGGGGATTTCGGGTGGAATGATATAGGAAGCTGGGACGCGCTGTGGGATGTTTTGGATAAAGATGAGGGAGGCAACGCGACGAGGGGAAATACCATAAGCTTTGACACCTCGAATTCTCTCATATACAGTCCCAAAAAGATGGTGGCGCTGATCGGGGTGGAAGACCTTATTGTAGTGGAGACAGAGGATTCGCTCCTCATCTGCAGGAGGGGGTCTTCACAGGATGTCCGAAGGGTTGTGAAACGCCTCGAAGAAAAAGGCATGAAGGAATATCTGTGAACACAACCGAGATAATCGGATTTCTGGCGGCTTTTATATGCGCGGTGTCCATGACACCCCAAGTTGTCAAGATATACCGCACAAAAAAGACTTCCGACCTGTCACTGGGTGCGTTTTCGGTGCTGGCAAGCGGCCTTTTTCTGTGGTTCATCTACGGCTTGCTGATACACTCTCTCCCGATAATAGTGGGGAACGGCATAGGGTTCAGTTTTACCCTGTACATCATAATCATGAAAATACGACACGGGTGAGATATTCATTGCCCGGCATACACAAAAGGAGACAACTAATGAAGATATTCGCGGTAAACGGAAGTCCAAACATGAAAAAGGGGATGACCCATATACTGCTGGAGAATTTTCTTGAAGGGGCCCGCGAGGCAGGCGCGGAAGTGGAAACGGTTTTCCTGCAGAAGAAAAAGATAAACTACTGCCTTGGCTGTTTCAACTGCTGGGTGAAGACCCCCGGTGTATGCGTTCACAAGGATGATATGCCGGAACTTACAGAAAAGGTGCGCCAGGCCGACTGTGTCGTGATAGGAACCCCTCTTTACGTGGACGGAATGACCGCCCAGACAAAAACTTTTATTGATCGCATGATGCCCCTTGCTGATCCTCATTTCGAATTTGTGGATGGTCACTACCGCCATCCAAAAAAGCACGGTGGGGGAAACCCTGATATCGTCCTGGTCAGCGTATGCGGTTTCTATGAACGGGATAATTTCGACGGGCTTATTGACCACGTATCTCGTATATGCCGCAACATGCAGTCCCGTTTTATTGGCGCGGTTGTACGTCCGTCAAGTTACATGCTCGCCCTGCAGGAAGTCCTCGCCGATCAGATAGAAGAGATAAAAGGGGCAGCGCGCCGCGCTGGAAGAGAACTCGTGGAAAAAGGCACATTATCATCGCAGGTTCTTGATGACGTTGCGCGGGACTATCTGCCAAAAGAGGCTTTTCTAAAGGGTTCAAATGAATTCTGGGACAGGTGCATCAAAGAGGGTAAATTTCTCGCCATGTAAGGCGAAAAATCGTCACTCCGGTAAAAACCGGAGTCCAGATGATGATCTGCTGTTTTTATGGAGTGAAAAGACACAATCCCCGCTCCGCCAATGTTTCCCTTCGGCTCACAAGGTGGGTTTTGTATGGAAAGTAAGGGAACAGGAAATAAATAAATGCTGATTCCAAAAACTTTTAATTTCCAATTTTAGTTTAATTTTTGGTTCAAAGACATTTTTTACTCAACATTTATTCATTCAAGATTCTCCGAATCAAGTCCGGAGCAGGCTAAAACTCAACATTAACCATGTCCCTACTTTGGAAAATCACAAAACCGAAAATTGAATCCCCTTCCTATATTGTTGGTACAATGCACATTCGAGATCAACGTGCTTTTTATTTTAATATCTTTCCCATATAGCCTTTCATAACTGAGCTCCAAAAAACTTTATAATTATTTCTTTTTATCTTTCAACCATTTTTTGAATGCACTATTGTTAGAACTATTATACATTTTTAATAGTGGAGGAATAATGCCTACAAAATATTTGAAAGAACTAAATATCTTAGATGGGAATATATGTTTCTTATTTTTGCGAATTGAATTGATAATCTTATTTGCAACATAAGATGCATCTTGTAAAGGCCAAGCAACTGGCATATCACTAGTAGCATTAAAGAACTTAGTCTTTGTAACTATTGGATATATTAATTCAAAATTCTGACCTTTTGACAATTCATATCTATATCCGTCTGCAAAGCCACGTAAAGCAGCTTTAGTAGAACTATAAATTGCATAACCCGGCAAAGAAAAGAAACTCATTGCACTAGCTGTAACAACAAAATTGTAAGGTTTGTCACCTAACAAACTTTTCATTTTTTCAGCAGCATATATTACGCTAAAAGTATTAGTATTATATATTTTTGATAAATGTGCCCAACTAGGTTCGCCAATTTTTTCATAATAAGCAAAACCTGCATTAGCTATGTATAAATCAATACTACCTAATTTTGAAATTGCATATTCAAATAACTTATCTACACTCTCTTCTGAAGATAAATTACAATCAAATTTATATAAATTCTCATTTTCTATATCTGATTTTGATATTGTTCTTGAAGATGCCACTACTTTGCAACTTTGATCTAGTAATTGTTTCATTAATTCGTACCCAATTCCAGAAGATGACCCAGTTATGACTACATTTTTGTTTTCAACTTTCATAATTAACTCTTTTAATTATTTATTTTATTGTTGTCGCTAGTTTATAAGCCGAACTTGTTGCGTTTGCTATTCTTCCTACTTTTTCTGCATCACCTATAATATATAAATTATCAACTTTATCTTTCAATTCTTTATATAATTTATTTTCGGATTTTACACCTATAGATAATACAACATTATCAGCTTTTATTTTCGTTATCTTTTTATTTTTTGGAGAATCTACCGAAATTTCATTAGGAAGTATCTCTAAAAGTTTGGTTGATGGATAAAATTCAACTGCTTTTAATCTTGACAAAGAATCATCTCTATTTTGTAGCCAAGCATCTGGTGCAATTTTTTTCGCCATTTCAATAACACTGACTTTGTTGCCATCAACAAGTAATTTTTCTGCAGTTTCTAGTCCAGTCATACCAGAGCCAACTACTACTACATTTTTATTTGATAATTTAATACTGCCATCAAGAATTTCTGTAACTGTACAAACATTAGGCAAATCAACGCCTTTAATCCATTTAGGTTTGATTGAACTTCCACCTGTTGCGATTATCGTTGCATAAGGTTTCATTTCTTTTATACTTTCTACAGTTGCTAAAGTATCCAACTCGATTTTAACTTTATTTAATTTAGCATGATATAATGCATCTTCGATACACCAATTTATCTTATCTTTTAGTGGTGGTTTGTTTGCTAATTGCAATTGTCCACCGACTTCCTTATTCTTTTCTAAAATAGTTACATCAAATCCTCTTTTTGCTAGTACTGTACCAGCGTACAAACCACTTATACCAGCACCTACAATAACGATTTTTCTATTATCTCCATCTTTAACTATTACTGAACTTTTTTCTCTGCCTAAAGTTGGATTAACTGCACAATCAGCAAAACCATCGTGATAAGAATTTTCCATCATAGTTTCCATACAATACAAACAACAAATACATCTCTTTATCTCTTTTTCTTTGCCATTTTTAGCCTTATTAGACCAATATGGGTCAGCCATATGATTTCTTGCTGATGCTACAAAATCTTGAACACCGTCTTCTAATTGTTTTTCAGCTTGCTCAGGACTACGAATTAAATTAGCTGCAATAACAGGAATTTTTACTGCTTTTTTAACTGCATCAGCCATATAAGCACGCCAACCACATTCAAAGGACATAGGCTCTAACCAATAATTAATTGTATCATAAGTAGCTGAAGAAACATCAATTGCTGCTACTCCTACTTCTTCTAAGACCTTAGCCATTTTTACGCCTTCTTCAAGAACATAACCTTCACCAGGTTTGCCAATTTCTGCGTAGCATTCATCTATTGTCAGTCTAACTACAATAGGGAAATCTTCTCCACATTCTTTTTTAATTCCTTCAATAATTTCTAAAAGAAATCTCATTCTATTTTTAAAGCTTCCGCCATATTCATCCATTCTATGATTGGTATGTGTACTTAAAAATTGTTGAATTAAATATCCATGCGAAGCATGTAATTCTACGCCATCAGCACCTGATTTTTGTACTCTAACAGCACCATTTATAAATTGCTTAACTAATTTTTTTATTTCAGAATGTCTTAAAGCACGTACTCTTCCACCTGACAAGTTACTTTTTTCAACTTTAGATGGGCATACTGCACAAGGTACTCTATCTTTTTCTAATAAATGTTTTCTAGCAAAAGGAACTAAACTAAAAAATAGTTTTCTATAAAATTTAAAATATTTATCAAAAAATATGCTCATAGGCACAGTTTTTATCATTAGACCAACATTTTGTCTGCCAGGATGATGTAATTGTACAAATATTTTACAATCGTGTTTATGTATTCTGTTTACCATTTCTCTTAAAGGTTCTATTTGATAATCTTTACTAACTCCTAGTTGATTATAAGCAGCAGCCCCATGAACATCATTAATCCTAGATATTTCAGTGATAATTAAGCCTACACCGCCTTTTGCTCTTTCCTCATAATAGTTCATCATTCTTTCTGTTGCTTTACCATCAAATTGACCAAGTCCAAGCATTCCTGGTGCAAGCACAATACGATTTTTAATAGTTACATTTCCGATATTTTTTTCTGTAAAAAGTTTTTTATATTCCATAACTCACCTCTATGTTTTATT
>JAVCDK010000113.1 GCA_030765865.1 Candidatus Celaenobacter antarcticus
CAATACCTTTCAACTTTAAGCAACTGGCACGAAATCGAGAGTTAAATGCAGATTGCAATATTAAGTGTTTTCAAAAAGCTGTTGCCGGGCATTCGGGTACAGTTGAGATAATGTTTGATCCTGATGACAGCTTTACAACGAGCGCCACGGTTTTTCAAAAACCTCACAAACACAATCAGGTTATCAAGGTACCTTCAATTACGCTTTTTGATATATTCAGCGAGCATAATATAGAAAGATGCAACCTGTTGAAGATGGATTGTGAAGGCGCCGAATATGATATTATTTATAATTGTCCCTTGGAATGTCTGTCCAGAATCGATCAAATAGCGATGGAGGTTCACGGCGGAATCGAATCCGGACAGAACATTGATTCCCTGGAGGCATATTTTAGCGCACAAGGATTCGCCACACGTCGTCGACCAGTAGGCATGTTGTGGGCATGGAAGAGGTAATAGTCGTTTTTGATTATGAAAAAATTATTAATTCGAGAAAATTTCCATCGCTTTTTTATCATACTTTTTTTCTTTACCATTGCAACAACGATATGCAAGCATAACATTTGGCTCACTATTCTTTGTTGTCCTCTTATCGCAGTTGTAATAAGCGAATATGGACTCAGGATTTTTTTCTCGGTAACAAACGATATTTTTCTTTCATGGCCCCCCAATGTGCAAATAATAAACAGGATAGCACCTGGCGTAATATCCGAGGATAAATGTGATTCTAGATTTTATACCAACTCCGCTGGAATTCGAGGAGAAGAATTTTCAGATGACCAGCAGTATCGAATTCTAGCCATTGGTGGAAGTGTAACAATAAGCTATTACATAGATCAAAAAAAGACTTGGACCTATATTCTTCAAGACAAGTTAAATCACCTTGAAATATTAAATGTCTGGGTTGGTAGTACTGGCACAGGAGGATTATGCACGAGGGAACATATAATGCATATGAGGCATCTCTTGCCCCAATATCCGGCAATCGATACTGTTATTGTATTGGCAGGATGCAGCGATTTATTGAGAAGACTCATAGATGACAACAAGTACGATCCGAACTTTCTAACTCATTATGACTACTGGTATGGAAGGTTGTCAAGGGGCGCATTTTATGAAATTCCTTACCATAGCAAAAAATTCAGGATCAAAACTGGCCATCTGGGTGAAACCGCGATTGCGCATTTCATACAAGCAGCAAAGTCTTTTTATTTCAGAAAAAGAGAAGAACATCAGGATAATGTTGGGGGAATGCTTATAGATTTTAGAGAACGTCGTAAAAATGCTGTGATGAAGAATAAACTTCCGGATTTAAGTTCGGCCTTGGAAGAATATGCCCTTAACCTAAATGCAATGATAGATATTGCAGAAGCCAGATCAATTCGACTGATACTAATGACCCATCCCTTCCTGTGGGGACCGAATCTCACCCAAGAGGAAAAAGAGCTTCTCTGGTGCGGATGGATTGAAGGTATGAAGTCGGGAAGATGTTATTCCAATGAAGCATTAATGGATGGTATGAATAGATATAACGACAAGTTATTAGAGGTAAGTCAATTACGGGGAGTTGAATCAATCGATTTAGCGAAAGCATTGCCAAGAAACAAGAGTGTTTTCTACGATGATGTTCATTTTAATGTAGAAGGTTCTGAAAGAGCGGCAACAGTTATTTCCGATTATTTAGCACGCAGAGAACCCTTTTTGAAAAAATAGTTTTTGTCTCTCTTCCACAAAATTAACGTTACGAAGAAATACAGAAATACTGGCACTACAAATTTGATACACCGTTACAGAAAAATGAAGAAATCGAGTAAATATTGCGATGAAAGAAAGAATCAGTGTAATATTAACCAGTTGGCTAAGGCCCCAATATCTCGAAGAGCAAGTTGAAAGCATACTATCCCAAACAGTACGTCCTCGAGAAATTATTCTCTGGTATAACGCTCCGCCGAAAAAAGTTGGTCTTTTTGAACGTAAACAACTTGTCAGTTTCAAAAATGACAAATACGTGAAAAAGATAATATGTGATTACAACTTTGGCATTATCCCCAGGTTTACGCTCGCTTCGTGCCTGGAAAGCGAATACGTGTGCATCTTTGATGATGATACTATTCCTGGAGAACGCTGGTTTGAAAACTGCCTTAATTACGTTGACAGCGAGCAGGCCTTATGCGGTACAATAGGTTTGAGATATCTCTCGAAAACAGAATTGCAAACAGAAAAACCACGCATGGGCTGGGAAGGTATGAATGAAAAATTAGAATATGTTGATTTAGTTGGCCATAGCTGGTTTTTCAGACGAGAATGGGCAAAATATTTCTGGGAAGAAGATCCTGTTTCCTACACGTTTGGAGAAGATATTCACTTTTGTGCAATGCTACAACGACACGGAATTCGCTTGGCATGTCCACCTCATCCGCAGGTGGACAAATCCTTGTGGGGTTCTGTAAAACCGGAATGCGGTGTGGATAAAGTGGCCATAAGTTGCAGTTCAGACAAATCAGAGGAATTCTGGCGAGTGGTTAAACACGAAATTGAGAGAGGATATAAACCAATTTTATTATGATTCTTGTCGCATATGGCACCAGACCGGAAATTATTAAACTGTTTCCCATCATCAATGAACTCAAGGCCCAAAGATTGTCCTTTAAGACACTGTTTACGGGACAGCAGATGGACCTTTATGAAGATGTGCAGGATCTAGTTCCAAGACCCTACTTCAGCTTTTCTGAATCTTTTTCCGGAGAGAATAAGCATAACACGTTGGGTATGAGTTTTGCCAAAATCTGTGAGGCTGCCGAAAGATTATTCAATGAGCATCGTTTTGACATTATTATTGTCCAGGGGGATACAACAACAGCCTGGGCATTGGCCCAAATGGCCTTTTATAATGAGATAAAGGTTGCCCATGTAGAAGCCGGCTTGCGTACCTTTGACCTGGAGAACCCCTACCCCGAAGAATTGAATCGCACGCTGATAACACAGGTTGCTTATCTCAATTTCGCTCCGACCAAACAGGCCTACGATAATCTCATCAATTCCGGGGCAAAGAACGTACACCTCGTGGGAAATACCATCGTAGATGCGGTTAATTATTTTAAAACCTCGCTCGGTTTGCACGAAGAAAAATCCAACAAAGTCATGGTTACTCTGCATCGCAGGGAAAATCACAAAATCATGGGGCGGCTTTTTAATGAATTGCAGACAATTGCAATTGATAATCCAGAACTTGAATTCATTTTACCGATTCATCCCAACCCAAATGTTCAGAAACACCGATCGAAATTGAAGGCTCGAAACATTCAAGTTATTCCGCCGATCGGTTATCCCGAAATGCTTAAACTGATAAGCCAGGCATTGTTTATAATATCAGATAGTGGAGGTATCCAGGAGGAAGCAACCTGCTTTAATAAAAAAATTATAGTCGTAAGAGAAAAGACAGAACGTCCTGAAACTATTGAAATCGGTTTAGGACAGCTGGCTGGGAAAAACATTCAGAATCTTATTGGATGGGCAAAAATTTCTCCTCCCCCGGTTATAAGTTCCCCTTATGGGGACGGCAAAACGGCAAAAAAAATTGTTAGAATACTCGTCAAGTATCTTTCGTAAAAATGTCTGAGACGATAAGGCAAAAGGCTCAAAACCGTTACTGCATATAAAGGGTATCAAATAAAATGATATTGAGGGGGTAGTTCTGGCTGGTTATCTTTATTAATAAATATTAAATTCTGATTCAATTCCCGATCCTTGAAGATCTCTTCGTCAACTTCTCTTAATGTATAATTTCTGAGCGTATACGCATTAAATTTCATGTTTTTCAAATAATCATACAATTGTTCCAAATCATATCCTGCTTTTTCAGCTGTAAACTTATTGAATTCTATGATTAAAACCGGCTTAAATGTGTCTAATACTTCACTCGCTCCTCTTATAACGTCAAACTCCGCCCCCTCTACGTCAATTTTTATCACGTCAACCGATGAAATTTCATTATTGGCATAAAAACTATCCAGTGTAACCGTCTCAACCGTTTCGAATTCACCATTGAACCTCTCATAAATGCTATTATTGCCACCTGTGTCCGGGGACAAATACAGTTTTATTTTCTTATTGTCTTCATCACTGACTGCTTTATGAACGGTCATTACATTTTTAATTTTATTTCCTCTTATATTGTCATTCAAATAGCCAATGTTAATTCTTGAAGGCTCGAAGGCGTATATGTGTTTTGCCTTATTGTGCAAACTCAAAGTATAACTACCTATATTAGCACCCACATCGAATAACTCTTTTCCATCAATTATTGACGCAACAAAATCAAGAGTTTCAATTTCATAGGCACCATCCATAAAGATCCAAAATTGAATGAAATCACCAATGTTCAAAATCAATTTTGAATTGGAATATTTTATTTTTGCTTTTACTAAAATATCTTTGTTCCTTATTATTTTGTGAAAGGACTGCCGGGATCTCGTAAAATATTTAACGAAGTAAGCTAACAACTTATAGTAGTACATCTGTTTTCCTTTTCCAAATGACTGGGGACCCGACACCGGTTAAAATGCCTGTTTGACCTTCTCTTGCCGCTGTAAAGTGAGCAACTCATTGTCTTGTCTGAATCGAACAGCAAGCGCATTCCCTTCTCATTCTTACTTACAATACACGGCACGAAAAGGAAACATTTATTAAAAAATATTTGCCAATTTTTCAGTAATAATATAACAAGATGTAGAGATAACTGTAAAACGACATTCATGATGTTCTTAAAACTTTGGTGTCCGACAAGGAAAATTTAATTATGGTAATGAAACAAGACTTTAAAGATGACTTCTTCGAAATGATGAGGTTGATTGTAGAATCAAGCTCGCTGGCCTTCGCCAGAGCCGCTGATGGGGAAGCTAATATACTCAAAAATAATACCATTGGGAACAAAGACGGATGGCTGTATAAAAAAGATAAAAATCTCATATTCCGGGCGGATTTGCGAAAATCGCTTCTTTGCACCGATCCCGGTTATATTTACGGATTATCCTGTAGCTGTTGTGATGAAACAAACCACAAATACCTTTTAGATGTTGTAAAAACTGACTTGGGACATCTTACATTTTCCAATTTGTGGGTTAATTCAAACTTCAGTCTTTTCCACGAACATTTTTTTGAAACATTAAAGAAATCAAAAAAAGACATCGTCATATGCACCAACAAAAAAGCCAAAATAAGTAACTTGGGGGAATCTATCGCTGTTAAGGACTTTATTCCCATTTCCGGCAATTGTGTTGTTTATTGGGAAAAACACAGAGAATATGTCAAAGGATTCCTTGACCTTAAAGCATGTTCTTGCAATAATACTATATTCCTATTTGCTGCAGGACCTCTTACCGAGATATTGATTCACGAAATGTGGAATGTCAATCGAAACAATGTATACATAGACATTGGCTCTACGCTTGACCCCATTTTATTCAATCGCAAATCCAGGAATTATCATAGCGAAGGCGATGAATTTGCCGACAGAACCTGCGTTTGGTAGATTTGTAATGATGAATAACGGAGATATTACCTCATATCCTGCTAAGCTCAGAAGACAATTCAGGGCGTGGAAAAACTCACGCAGGCTCAGAAAAGAACTCCGTTACTATGGCTCTAAATTCGATCCACTTCACCTCGCCTTACCGGATGAAGAAACCATTCGTAATGCCATAAAGAATAAATTCCCAAACACAGAACCCAAGACGAAGGGATCATTAAGTATCCTTGCAATCTACCACCACCATAATTGGGAAAATGAATCGCTGAAGCCTTCTCTGGAAAAATTTGGCCAAGTTCGGCACTACGACTGGTTTGAACAATTCAATCACCAGAGAAAAGGCTGGTGTCGATCCATAAAGGCAAAAATGAATAAAGATCTTGTCAGTCAAGTAAGACAATGGATTCAAGATGACTCAACGGATGTTATTTTTACCTATCTTTCAGGTGAACTTATATCTCCGGAAACAATGCGGAAATTGAGTTCATTTGGCGTTCCCATGATCAACCTTGC
>JAVCDK010000041.1 GCA_030765865.1 Candidatus Celaenobacter antarcticus
CTGTTTTCTCCAGCGCATCGACCGTTTTAATAATATCCTCTTTTGTGACAAATCTATCCATCGTAAAACGTACAGAGCCGTGTGATTCCTCGTGGGTTCTTCCTGTATTCATAAGAATGTAGTTGGGTTGGAGGTTCTGAGATGAGCATGCAGATCCGGTTTCAACATGGATATTGTCAAAATCTAGCATCATCATTATTGCTTCACCTTCTATAAAGCGGAATGTCACGTTAAGATGAGTAGGGCTTCTTTCACCAATTGGCGGTCCATTCAGAACCGTATCTGGAATTCGTTTTATAATCTCGTCATAAAGCAATACCTGAAGTTTTCTATATCTCTCGAACTGTTTATCAAAATCAGAAAATGCCATCTCAACAGCTTTTGCGGTGCCCACAATTCCCGGTACGTTGATTGCTCCGGGTTTCAATTTATACAATCTTACTATTCCAAACTGTGTCGGGATGATTTCCGTTCTTTTCTTAACATATAGAATGCCCATACCTTTTGGTCCGTTAAATTTATGTGCAGAAATTGAAAGGGAATCAATTCCCAGTTCGTCAACGTCGATCGGGATTTTTGTATATGCTTCACAAGAGTCCATAAACAAGTATATTTTATGGTCTGCCTGATCAAGAATATTTCGGATCGTTTTTGAGTCCTGGATCGTACCAAGAATATGATTTACATGCGTGAACGCAGCAAGAATTGTGTCTGGTCTGATCGCTGCTTTGAGCTCTTCCAGATTAATGTATCCATCCTTATTTGCGGAGATATAAGTCCCTTCGAATCCCTGCTTCTCCAATCCCTGAAAGACCGCCAGAACCGATGGGTGTGAGATAGTTGTGCAGATAAAATGTCTGCCCTTCTCTTTGTTTGCCTGTAGGATTCCTTGTATCGCAATGTTATTCGCATCTGTTCCCCCGGAAGTAAAAGTTATCTCTTCGGGTTTAGCGTTTAGCGAATTGGCAACAGTTTCCTGCGCTTTCTCGATCACTTCTGCGACCTCGGTTCCAATGCTGGTAAATGAGCCGGGATACCAGTATTTACCTGTTAAATAAGGCATCATTGCGTTAAGAACTTCTGGGGCAAGCCGAGATGTCTTACAGCTGTCGAGATATACTTCCTTACCGCTCATCGAACACTCCGTTATTTTTCCTTTTCAAGAAAGTCAGCTAATGTATAAGATTCAAGAAAGTCATTAATATGAGTATTAAAATCAGTCCAGAAATCCTCAAACGAGCATTCATCGAGAAATTCGCAAAGCTTTTCGGCTTTACGCTCCTCACAGCTATGAATATTAGTTCTGCCATCAACCGCTTTTACAATATCTTTGGTAGTTATCTTATTGGGGTCGCGAGTAAGCATATAACCACCCTTGCGTCCCTTTACGGATTTAACGATCCCGCCTATTCTCAATCTTCTGAAAAGTTTCTCAAGATATTTATGAGGGATTTTCCTCTTGGTTGCTATCTTAACAATAGAGTAGGGCTTTTCCCTATCCTGGTAAGCAAGTTCCTGCAAAGCTCGCAGGCAGTAATCTGTATCTATAGACATTTTCATTATGACCTCCATGATCATGTTTTACTAAAACATACAAAACAAGTATATTAACGTCAACAAAAAAATGATAAAAGTTGAAAATTTATATTATTCTTACTCAGACAAGCTCGTTCTGGATGATGTTTCATTCACTGTAGACAGGAATGATTTTGTTGGTGTGATCGGTCCGAACGGCGCTGGTAAGTCAACACTTCTTAAATGCCTGTGCGGTTATATTAAAGATTATCAAGGAGATGTTTATTTAAATAATATCCAGCTTTCTGATTACTCCTCTCTTGAACGAGCGCGCCAGGTTTCTGTTGTGGTTCAGCAACCTCATTTCGAGTTTGATTTTACTGTCCGGGATGTCGTACTGATGGGTAAATATCCCTATCTCGGTTTTTGGCAGAATTATACAAGTGGGCAAATTGTCAAAACCGAACAAATATTAAAAGACCTCAATATTGGTCATCTTTCAAACAGGTATCTCGCCGAACTGAGCGGTGGAGAATTTCAACTCATTATGATCGCCAGGGCTTTAAACCAGGATACGGATATTCTGCTCTTTGACGAACCGGCCTCTCACCTTGATATTCATCACCAGATAAGAATTTTTTCACTTCTACAACAACAAAATCTAAAACAGAACAAAACTATTTTTGCTGTCTCTCATAATATCAATCTCGCTGCTGAGTTTTGCAATAAAATTCTCATATTGGATAATAGTCGAATTATTGCTTTTGGTAAAACTGATGAAGTGCTTAAGAAAAAAGCGTTGAGAAAAGTCTTTCAGGTTCCGATCGAAGTTATCAAAAATCCTTTCACGGGTAAGCCGAATATTCTTTATAATTATACTGAGAATGGAGAATTGGATGACTAAGGTAGGATGTATCCTTCTCATGATCCTCATCTCCCCAATTCTGCTAAATGCAGAAATTGAAGGAAGGATCTTATGTGCAAAAACAGAAGAACCGATCCGCTATGCGCTCATAAAAACAGAAAATGCTGATCATATCACAATGTCTGATGATAATGGCTGCTTCACGTTGCCGGTCAGCGAATTTCCATGTAAAATCCTCATTTCGTCACAGGGATATGAAGAGAAAAAATTTACTGCTAATTACCAAAAAAATAATCTCATTTATCTCTCAATTGACCCGATCAGGATCAAGGGATTAAGTGTAAGTACAGATAAGGGAACTGCCCTCAAATTATCATCCGCAGATGTTGAGATACTCGTCCCTGAAGATCTCGGACAAAAGAGCACGCAGGAAATGGTTTCATCGCTGCCCGGCTTGCTCATAAAAGAAAGTGCAACCGGCGAAAAGCAGCTTCAGCTTCACGCTTACGAAGCGCGTCACTGTGTGTATCTTATAGATGGAATGAAAACTGGCAATTCTATGGGAAATCCGGTTTCCGCAATTCCCGTTGATATGATAGACCATGTGGAGATTATCTCTCATAATGCAGGAAGCACTTCAGGAAATTCTGCGATTGGAGGAATAATAAATATCGTGCTGAAAAAATCTCGCTCTCATCTTCACAAACATGAAATTATTTTACATACGGGAAGCTGGCAAAACTGCTCTTTCAACTATCAAAATAATCTTCCTCTTGGAGGATCTTCTGTATTGTGCAATCTTTACGGTCGTACGGCGCAAAACAATTTCAGTTACTATAATAAATACGATGAAAAAATGATCAGTCGTATGAATAATGACATAAAAGAGGGCTCTGTATCGCTTCAATCACGGATTGCTCTCAAAGACGATGCATACTCAAAATTATCGCTCCTTTATTACAAAGCCGAAAGGGGTACTCCGGGGCAGTCCAATGACTATATCTGGTTCGAGAATGCGCGAGGAAAAGCTGATAGATTTTATATCAATAGTGAACTGCACGTTCCATTTGGTAAAAATCTTTTTATGAGTTCATTATTTTACCAATTCAATAAAAGCCATTACGAAAATACTACAGGAAATCCTTTTTATATCGGAAACTCAACAAATAAAACCTCTACTTTTGAAGCTCGGGCAAAATTAAATTCAACAGGTTCAGTTATGTCTTCGATCTCACATCTTGGTGTGCGTTATGAGACCTATCAATTTGATGATCACCTTCATCCTGAAAGTTCGATCTCGCAAAAGAACAGAACATTTCTCTATTTATCAAACGAAACTTCGATCCCCTTTTTAATAGGATTACAGAAATTTTCTTTTATTCCCTCACTACGCGCGGACTACTTTGTTGAGGATGATATGTATCTGTCCTCTCATTTTACGATTGAATATCCAGCAAATTCCGAAAATTTTCAAATGAGCATATCTGGAGGAAACTCTTATGCGATGCCGGAATTCAGTTCTCTTTTCTGGAAAGGGGACTCTCAAGTGCAAGGGAATCCTGATCTCGAACCCGAACGCTCTTATGGAGTAAGCGGCAACGCAAAAGTAAAATTCGGCTCATTCACTCTCTCAAGCGAGTCATACTTCAACCGGATTGAAAATCTCATATACTGGTATAGAACTGCGCTTGGAGTATGGAGACCGGACAATCTTGCTGATGCAGAACTCTATGGATTTTCCGGCTCAATCAAATGGATGGTCTCCGATAACTTTGAGGTCGAAGTGAATGGCTCAAGAAATTATCCGATCAACAAAACTTCTAATGCAGATCATTATAATAAATATCTTACAAATAAGCCGCTGCATAAAATGCAGGGAAAAATTACATACTCTTTTTTGACTCTCTCTTTTTTCGCTTCAGTTCTCAATGTTGGAAAACAGTATGATAATTTCAGCAATACTGTAGTTGTTGATGGGTACACAACCTGCGATGCAGGCACACATTATACTCCACAGATCTGCAAAAAACTCAAAACTACAATTGCTATTAGAATAAATAATATCTTTAATGTTGAATACGAAACTTCAAGAAATATCCCGTCACCAGGAAGGAATTATGAAGTTTCATGTTCTGTACAATTTCTTTAGAAAGGAATCAATGAAAAAATTACTGCCCATTTTTCTCGCTCTCATTTTTTGTTCGTCTCTTTTTGGTTATGATGTATATATTGTGAACAGCAACGATGAGACACTGTCCCATTATGACACAGAAACCGAAGTTCTTGAAAATCATATACTGCAACTCGGGCAATATGCCAATCAAATTGTCATTCAGAACAGCATGGCATACGTAGTAAACTCCGGAGTTCATAACATTCATGTCATCGATCTTGAGAACGAAACTACTCTTGCCCATATTCAATGTCCAAATGGCTCGAATCCTTATTGGATGGCAATTCATCCTGACGGTAATAAAGCGTATGTGAGTGGACTATTTACTAATACAGTGTACGTGATCGATCTGATCGGAAACTCTGTCATAAATTCTATCCCAGTTGGTTCTACTCCAGAAGGAATGGTTATGTATAATGACAAATTATTCGTGATGAATTCCTCATATGGATCAAGCGCCGGAAGTATAACTGTTATAGATGTGAATAATGATTCAATCATCGACCAGATACCAGTTGGGAACAATCCCCAGTTCGGTGCGGTTGATGCAATTGGAAGATTGCATGTGGTGTGCACCGGAAATTACGGCTACGGCAGTCCGGCAGTGTGGGGAGCGATCTATATTATAAATACTTCAACTTATGAAGTCCTAAACACTTTGGAGATCGGTGGCTCACCAACAAAGATTGCCATTCATTCGAACGGAACTGCCTACCTCGCAGATGGTTTCGGGCTGGGATATATGGCGTACAATGCACTTTCTCTCACCATTATTCACTCCTCCGCAAACCTCTGGGCAAGCGGGGGAAGCTTCATACAAATTGATGAAAGTGGAACTTTATATCTGGGCGACTCTATGGACTGGATCAACAATGGGAAAGTTTATATTTATTCCAATACCGAAGAGCTGCTTCACACCCTTACGGTCGGAGTTAATCCTCAAGATGCAGGATTCTACTATCCGGGCGTAGGTGTGGATACTCCCAATAATAACAACCTTACTGTATCCAACTACCCTAACCCATTCTCAACCTCGACCACAATCTCATGTAACGTAAACATGAATTTACACGAATTATCTCGAATAGAAATCTATAACATAATGGGGCAGAAAGTAAAAACATTCATATCGTTCCCAAATAGGGGTTTAGGAACAAGAGGGGTTGTGTGGGATGGTAAGGATGAAACTGGAAATACTGTCTCCGGAGGTATTTATCTTTACAAGATCATTACAGATGGAGTAGAAACTGCCTTTCATAAAATGGTCTATTTAAAATAATATGAACTATAAAGATTTTCTAAAAGAAATATTTGCAAAAACTGCAACAAACAGAAAAATAGAGCTCACGAGAATTAAACAGTTTCTCGATGTGATCGGCAATCCTGAAAAGAAAATTCAGGGAATCCACGTTGCAGGTACAA
>JAVCDK010000116.1 GCA_030765865.1 Candidatus Celaenobacter antarcticus
GGTGTCTGCCCACCGATCCAATAATATGGGCGACCTCGCAGGTCATTTCTTTCCTTTATAAAGTCGCTGTACACACGATGTCCCAACTTAGTAACTTTAAAGCTCTTTACTTCATTTAAAGAAACAGGCGGCAAGTTAATATTTAAAATAGATTTAGAAGACATGATCGAAAAGAGATAGTGCTCGAGCATGTGGAGAAGTATTTCTGCTCCATCTTTGAAATCACCTTTATCACGAAAACCCATTGATACAGCAAGGGCTGGTAGCCCAAGATTCATTGCTTCGATAGCGGCAGCAACAGTCCCGGAATAAAGAATATCCTCACCCATATTCGGACCATTATTTATTCCTGAGATTACTAGATCGATCTTTGATTTAATAATCTTATGGACGGCTAAAATAACGCAATCGGTTGGAGTGCCGTCAACTGCATATTTATCTTCTTTTATTTTAAAAATGCGAAGAGGATGATGGATAGTGAGTGAATGCGAAGCAGCACTTCGTTCCCTATCCGGTGCGACAATGGTTACATGATACTTTCTTCTTAAAACCTTTGCCAGTTCACCGATTCCTTCTGCAAACACACCGTCATCATTTGTTAATAGAATTTTTTTCATAGTAATTCAGAGATTTCTTGTGGTATTTACTGTCAATATTTTAGAAAAATATCTTTCATAATACTAAATATTTTCAGATTTAATGAAACCTGTTTATCTTGACGGAAGTGATTTGAATTATGGCTTATTGAGAACAAATAATTCGTAGAAAATTTAGAAGATATACTTTTATTAAATACACCAAACCAAAAGGTGCTGTATTTAATCTTCGTTTTAGAAAGGACTTAGTTTTGGATAAAATAAAAGAACTCGAGAAAAAAGTTCACGAATCTTCAGGCGAAGAAAAAGTTGAAAGATTGAATGATCTCGCTTATGCAATTTATAATTCCGATCCTGAAAAAACAGAGCAGTATGCCAAAGATGCTCTCGAATTGGCGAAAAAAATAAATTCAAATTATGGGATTGCCAGAAGTTATAATATTATTGGCATATCTTTTCATCGAAGAGGAAATTACGATCAAGCAATGAGATTCTACAACCAAGCCAGAACGGTTTTTGAGAAAATTGATGATAAACATAAGATCGCTTCATTGAATAATAATACCGGAGCTATATTTGAAAAATTAGGTAATTATGATAATGCTTTAGAATCGCATTTTCAAGCTTTGAAAATCTGGGAAGAAATGGATGATCTGCAGCACACCTCAGCGTCTTTGAACAATATCGGTATCATCTATGAAAAACAAGGAAGTTACGACCATGCTTTAGAATATCACTTTAAATCCTTAAAGATCAAAGAAGAACTTGGAGATACACGAAATGCTGCATTCTCATATAATAATATAGGAATAATTTATGAAAAATTGAACAAACTTGATCTCGCCTTGGAATACCATCTTAAAGCATTGAAAATTAAAGAAGAGTTTGGAGAAAAACAAACTATTGCTGTTTCATACCTCAACATTGGAAATATCTATACTGGTCAATTACAGAATGATAAAGCTATGGAATATTGTATAAAAGCTCAAAATCTATTTGAAGAAACTTCTGATAAATACGGTCTTGTGACTACATATATAAGTATCGGAATCATTAATATCAGATTTAAAAATTATAAATTGGCTCAAGAATATCTCGTGCGCTCTTTAGAATTAGCCCAAAAAATAAAAGCTAAAGGGTTAGAACTTAAAACAATTGATGCTCTTGCTGAATTATATGAAACGCAGGAAGATTTTGGACAGGCACTTCAATATTATAAAAAATACACTGATCTGGAAAAAGAAATATTCAATGAACAAAAAAGCAAGCAAATGGCTGAAATGCAAACCAAATATGAAACTTATAAGAAAGAAAAAGAAGCTGAAATTTATAGATTGAAAAATGTTGAACTTGTCAAAGCAAATGAAGTAATTCATATAAAAAATAAGAAGCTCGAAATTCATGAAGAACAGCTAAAACTTATCAATAAAATCATCAGACACGACATTATTAATAACCTTGCAGTTATTGAAAGTGCTATAAATCTTTATAAAGGAAGTAAGGATAAATCAATGCTCGATGAGGTACTTTTAAAGGTCGATAAAAGTATAAAATTGATCAGAAAAATGAGAGAGCATGAAAGTCTGATCGCATCTGAGAATTTAAAATTTATTGAAATATCCGACGTGGTAAAAAAGGTAATAAAAAATTATCCTGATATCGATTTTACTGTTACAGGTAAAGAACAGATCCTTGCTGATGATGCAATTGACTCGGTGATTGACAATATTATCAGCAATGCTGTTACTCATGGTGAAACACAGAAAATCGATATTCAAATCAGTACATCCGGCGATATGTGTTCATTAAGAATTGCTGATTATGGAATTGGTATTCCTGATAAAATCAAGAAAAAAATATTTGATGAAGGATTTATATATGGTAAAAAAGGTCATACAGGAATCGGATTGTATATTGTGAATGAATCTGTTAAACGTTGTGGAGGAGAAATTTCTGTTGAGGATAACAAGCCGAAAGGAACTGTATTTATTCTTCGTCTGCAAAGTGTAAGATAGATATATAAAATAACAGGGGATATTTCTAACTACGGGAATTAGCTGCCATTAAACTCACATCAAATTAAAATTTGATAGTTATTTTAAACAAATTGTTGTAAATTTACAACAAAATGCTTGACATACCATACATAACCAATTTTTTATTGCACCATGGAAATTAGAACTATTTATAACCGGATCGCAGTATTGCGAAAAGAACGAGGTCTCTCACGGAAAGAGCTGGCAGAAAAGATCGGTGTAAATTTTCAGACAGTCGGCTATCTTGAACGCGAGGAATACAATCCCAGTCTTGATCTAGCCTTCCGTATTTGTGAATGCTTCGATCTGCCAGTTGAATTTGTCTTTTCCACTAAACCCATGAAACCGCTCAGCGAAGAGCTATTAAATCTAAAACGAGGAGTATAAATAATGAATAAAATAAAACATACCCTTAGATTTGCTGTACTGATAAATAATTTCAGCATAGTTGTAATTTTGGTGCTTTTCTACCTTGTCAGATTGCTGGGGTTGAATCCAATATTCTTAGCTTTTGAAATTATTCCACTTGTCGCTGTAGTATTAAGTTTTCGTCATGCATTTGTAAAAACTGGCATCTGGAAAATGACTCATGCATCATCTAAAAAGCTGGATGAAAGAGAAATACAGATCGTTTTCAAAGCCACGAATATTTCTTACAGTTTGTTTGCAATCACCACACTGGTGATCATTTACATATTTATTCTATCCGGACTGGGGCAGATTGATGCTGTGCTCGCAGTATGTCTTCTCTATATTGCCCACATACTTCCTGCTTCGATAATTGCATGGAATGAGAAGGAGTAAATACAAGAAAAATGAATCGGGTAAATGAAATCTCATCCCCAGTAAGACCTCAAACACCTCAACCCCCATTCCCCTATCATGTTGAAGAAGTTTCGTTTAATAATATGACGATCATATTTGCGGCATATTAACTTATCCGGAGAATGTTGATAATTTTCCTGCTGTAATTCTGATACCCGGAGTTGGAGCAAATGAGCGTAATAATACTTTTTTTGGACATCATCCCTCAGAAATTGAGCACACAGCTACAGTTGATGATATGCAACTGAATACAATATACTATTGGAAAATCATCGCAATTGGTGATAACGGTATAAATAGTGAAAGCGAAGGGCAAATTTTTGTGACTGGAGATTTTTAGGTTTATGATTGTCAATAAAAAAAAGCAAAAATATATTAATTCTCAATAAATTTGACAAAATATTTTTTTTAATTCTATTTTTGCAAGTCGATTTTCTTTTTTCTAATAAAAGTAAAATATGAATGATTGATTTGTTTGGAAAATAGATAAAAAGTGGTCCTTTTAAGAAAAAAGCAAATGTCTTAGATAGGTGTGCATTTTCATAAAACTCAATATTACATGTTAACGTCAATGTTAGGAATTATTTTAATATTAACAAAAAGCAAAAAAGGAGTTTTAACATGAAAAAAATTATCTGTTTATTAATTATTATGTCATTAGCTGGATTTCTAATGGCTGACTGGGATCCAATCCCACCGGAAAACCCAACGAACCATAAGATGCACTATCCACAGCTTCCTGATCCATTTGGTTGGGATGTAAATGCAACTTGCCCTAAGGTACTTGCAGATGATTGGCAGTGCTCAGAAACCGGCTATATCTGGGATATTCATTTCTGGGGCTCTTGGCTTGATGATATTGTGGGTACTATTACTCAGTTTCATTTAAGCGTTCACGATAATATCATTGGTCCTCCTAAGTATGCCCGGAGCTCTATTGTGGGAATTTGACTTTTACCCCCCAGGTGGTTGGCAGGAAAGACTATATGGTTCTGGTGATCAAGGTTGGTTTGATCCCGGTGTTGAATGCATTGAGAATAATCATCAAAATTTCTACCAATACAACTTTTTCCTACCTATTGATATAAGAATACCGCAAGTAGCAGGGACCATCTATTGGTTGGACGTCTCTGCAACTGTTCTGGAAGAAGGAGTGTGTTATTGGGGTTGGAAAACCTCAATGAGCCCTCAATTTATGGATAATGCTGTCTGGATGGGTTTTGAGCCAGTCTGGGAACCTCTCTACTATCCACCAGATCTCTCAGAACCTATTGACCTGGCATTTGTAATCACCGGACATACAACATTACCAGTCGAGCTATCCTTATTCACTGCACAATATCTTAATAATGTTCCTACTTTATATTGGGTTACACAATCAGAGATAGATAATATTGGCTGGAATGTTTATTGTAATACAGAGAATGATTTTACAACAGCTAATAAAATATCTAATTTGATTGAAGGACATGGCACTACATCAGAGCCGCATTCTTATATTTATGAAGACAATTCGCTTGAGGCAATGCCTGGTGATGAATATTGGTATTGGATTGAAAGTGTAGATCTTGGTGGAGAAGTTAATCACTTTAATAGTGCAAATATTTTAATTCCGGATAGTCCCGGTAATCCTTCACCTACCAAGCCAGTAATATATGCTATTCAGAACTCACCTAATCCATTTAGAGGTTCGACTGAGATAAAATTCACTCTTTCAGAGACTGCATTAGCTGAAGTCACGATTTTCAATATTCTCGGTGAAAAGATTAAAACATTGCCCACAGTTTTAGCAACTGAAGATGTAGAAGCATCAGCATACTGGAATGGCAGAGATGAATCTGGTGAGAAGGTCGCTCATGGTATCTATTTCTATACTTTAAAGGCAGGAAAGAGCACCTACTCAGGTAAGCTTATCAACCTCCGTTAATCCCGACATATTGGAATAGAGAATAGATATTGATGTATTAGATTCATGTTCTAAATTATAATTATGCCCGGGGATGAAAATCTCCGGGTTTTCTTATTACAAATAGTTATTAATATACCCTATCCTCTCCACCTGTTGGTGTATCCTCTGGGTCTTTTCTATGATTGTATTCATTTAAAAAATGGCGGGAGCGACGGGGACTTCCCGATCCATCGGGACGACATTCTGCAATTAAGACATGAAAAACAATTTGGAATTTGTAAAATTATACTAATTTGAATTTTAAAAAATGGCGGGAGCGACGGGACTCGAACTCGCGACCTTCTGCGTGACAGGCAGACGTTCTAACCAACTGAACTACACCCCCGCGATGAGGATTGATTCATCGAGCCGCGAAGTGTGTGTCAAGTTTTTTGAAAGCAGGTTCCAGGAAATTCCATAAAGGAATTTTAGTTATGATTTTATAATATTCGGTTTAGATTTACTTTTTTTCGTTTTTTATTTCAGGAATTATGGTTTTATGATAAGAAATTGGCTTTAATTCATTGATTT
>JAVCDK010000057.1 GCA_030765865.1 Candidatus Celaenobacter antarcticus
TTTTATAATCATTTTCAGCCCATTTTGCCTGTTGCAAAAAACCGAAATATCCAAGCCAGAGTAAGGTCTCAGTTGCAAGACTGGCAACCCCGGATGCTGTATTTTTTGCGTAGAGTTCACCTGTTCCTGGAATAGCAAAGGACATCAGCGCAGCCAGTGCTTTTGATTTGGGCTTATCTGCCTGAAGGATTGAGATGCTGACTAATATGAGAATAAGTGCAATGATTAAAAATTTATATTTCATTTTGTGATTCCAATCTTTACCAATTCGCTTTTCCCGCCAACTTTGACCATAGCGAAGTATACGCCGGATGAAACATTGTCAATGGGCCACACATATTCATTATTTATATAAGCAGTTATCTGCTGTTCATCGCTGAATAGAATGTCCGCAGCGAGGTTATAGATCTTTATTGAGGAAGCTGCATCCTGATTTGACCGTATTCTTATCCTAACCTGTCCTGATTCTGCTGGATTAGGATAAGTAAGAATAGTGAAAGTCGCAGTCGAATCAGGATTTCCTTCTGAGAGGGCTATTACGCACGCTGTTCTTCGTGGTCCGTTTTTATAACCATTCCAATATACTTCTACCGGAGAATTATCAATATGAGTAAAAGAATACATCTGAACTAGAGAATCTGAGATCGGCAGATACAACATTGAGGATGATTCATTCTGGGAAATAGAGGGAGATGCAAGAGCAAGACCATTCGCAAAGCTATACATGTCCTGAACTACACAATTGTTATCAATCGCCTGAGTCCAATTAGAAGAAGTGGGGAGATAGAGTGAAATGTTCTCTGCTAAATAATTTTGCCCGATAATTGGTGAAACAGATTCTGAATATGATACATCATAAGGCATAACAGGAGTTTTATTCAAAAATGAACCATTGGGTTGAAGGATGTAAATCCTGCTTTCCGTAGTAAAGACAACATCATGAATACCGTCATCATTCACATCTCCAAGAGAAATGTTGGAAAAATTTGCAACAGGATAGGTAGCAGAGTTAAATATCTGAGTAACAACACCGTCAGCAATGACATATATCGAACCAGAATTATCCTGAATATAAATTCTCTGCTGATGGACAAAGTTTTTCATCAGACTCTCAATAATCGGATAGTGATTTCCGATTTGAGTTCGCATAGGATATTCTTCAAGTAGTGTTAATGAGGTATCATAGATTGCAGCAGAATTTTCATGTGTAAGTGCAACAAGCTCGTTTATAATTGAGTCGAAAGCAATTTTCTCGATGTGTGTATTTTCCTGAGCAACCACAGATGGAGTATCTCCATCAAAGCTTACTTTCCTCAAACCAAGATCAGTTGGAACGATAATATCATTTTCAGAAACCTGAATTGGTGAATCAGTTATCCATCTATCAAGTTTTATGCCGGAAGCCGTTATTGGCGGATTGTTCATGATGTCATATCGTATAAAAGCAAGAGAATCTTCAAGAGATACGATTATATATTCCTTTTGTGCAAACTCTGCAAGAGAGAGAGGTTGTGTGATAGGTTTAGAAAAAGCAATTAAGGTATCTCCAAATAGTTCTTCTTCATAAAATACTAACAAAGAATCTGAAGCAATTGCAAGGACATGAGTATCGAATATATCGTTTTTATAATGTATGAGTTCATGAGCAGGATTGAATTTCTGCACCGGTTTGTATGATGTGATCTCGTCATATGTTTGATACTGAAAAGCGAAGGACATTTCCACACCGTAGTTGCTTATGTCTATTATTTCAATAAGAGTATTTATACTCTCGTTGCTAAATGAGTTTGGTCGTGTATTCGGTGCAAGTTTATAGTTATGATATCTGTTCGTGTCTCCAGGTGTCCATGTACCGGGTTTCGTTTTGAAAAAGGGTTCGTAACAAGTGCCGTAGGGGAAATATGAATAGGGATTGCCAATGTCTTCGATGCCGTCTGCTTCGACAAGTTTTACTCCGCGACGTGAAGATTTAGCGTTCACCATATTCGCATCAAAGCGGTTAAACCACCCGTCATCAACTTCGACGAGTTCATCATAGATAACATAATCATCGATATGCCAGATGCATAATCCACCGTTTGTTTCAGCATCAAGAAATGTATCATATGTAGGGAGGAAATAGTCAAACTCGTAGTTATTCCGATCAGTCAGTGGATTCATAGGATAGAGAGGTACCCGTCCTGTAATGTCATCTACTTTGATGACCGGCGCTCCCTGGTTATCAAGTTCGACTTCACGATTTTCTATTAGGAAGTATTCTTTATTATTAATAGGAATTTTTACAAATTGAGGAAGAAGAGCATTCGGCAGTTCAGCAGCAGAAACAGTAATTTCTGATGGTGAATCCACAGTGATAAACTTTCCTGAAGCTTCTAACTCTTTACCCCAGATCAAAGTACGTGACCAGGCAGAAGGTAGGGTTGGGAGCACTGCTTCGATTACAAGAGAGTCAGGTGGAGTTTGCATGGTGTCTATCAGAACTGCGGAGCCAAAACCGCCGCTGTCCATAATATCCCAGTAACCTACCGCAGGATACATGGTTGATGTATTATATAAATCCACAAATCCAAGACTGTGGCCGAATTCATGGAAAAATTCAGCATTAATGGAACCAAATCCGTAGATGAAGTGTTTATTTTTATAAAAATCCTGAGAAATAGTTTCGGGAGAATTAGCGCCGGAGTTTACAAAAAAGATGCTGTCGTTCACTGCAATAGAATCATCCCTAAGGTGGAAATAGCAGGAAGGAATATCACTGGGAGTGTCCCAGAAAACATCATGCTGCCAATCCGCGCCGGCATGAATTATCATAATATGATTATATTCAGAAAAGATAATGTCAGGAGTGTATTCAAATTCTGTTGTATCCGCAGTTGTAATTGCATCTTTAAAATACTGGATAAGTCTATCCGATTTTAAGTCGTAATCTTCAGTGTCGGGCCAATAGTATGCCATCTGCTGAGGCATTTGATACGCCGTGTCAGCTTGATGAGGGAATATCTTATAATGGAAATTTTTTTCCTGGAGAGGATTGAAGGTGTTCAGTTCGCCAAGACTCGCAGTTTGGTAGTAGTATTGCATTGCTTTAACAGTCTGATGAAAAAAGGTTGAGTCGTGAGGAGGAGAACCGATAGTGCTTATCGAATCCTTTACACCATTCACCTCAAAGTAGTCCCAGTATCCAAAATCGAATTTCCCATTTCCAGTTGTCTTCGGGTCATCATCAGGAATAAAATCCACAAGTATGACCAGCAAATTCACTCCTTCAAAACCATCTTTTGTTAATCTGGAGAATTTATTAGATAATCCCGCAGTATTATAAATTTTTTGTTGTACTTCATGAGGAATTTTTTTTAATTTCTCATATCTCTTCTGCAATTCTTGAGCTGGCAGTTTTTTGAATGTGTAGGAGGAGGATTTGGCAAAAAGGAAGAGAGGGATCATGAGAAAAAGAAATATATATGTGAGAATTTTTGAAATTTTCATACGTAATGTTCCGCTATTATTTCTACTCTGTGATGTAGAATCAATTTATTATTTATATAGGTTTTCCTTAGTTTAGAAAGTAAATCCAAGTGAGAAAGTTTTATTCTTTCCGCCATCCAGCAATTCGCCACCTGGTTGAAGGGCAAAGTCAAAATAGAGATCTTTTCCTTTTGAGAATTCATAACTAATACCGCCACCGAATGAAACTCCCTGAATATGACCTGCAACATCATTCACATACCCGACACGAAGAGAAATAAGGTTGTAGTACTTATACTCTACACCAACATTCTCGATCATCGAATCGAGTTCATTTTTGAAACCATCGTCACCCCAGGAGGTGAAAATACGTTTCCAGAGCGGGTCATTATTGACCATCATTTTATTGATGTCACCAGTAACAGTGAGTTTATTGTATTTGTCATCAAGAATTCTATAGGAAAAACCCAGCTTGAGATTGAGCGGCATGGGCTGTTTTGATTCTGAGTTGGCATAGCTCATGTCCGGACCGAAGTTCTGAATATTCACACCAAAATCGAGTTTGGGTATAAAGAAATTCTTCTTGAGAAGTCCAAGGTCAACAACAAAGGTGTATCCGGTGCCTTCTGCGTCCATGAGTTCGGGAATAAGAGGTGCGAGACCGCTTATAACACCTTTAAGATTAATACCAACACCTAGTTCATCATTTAATTTTGTGCCATAAGAACCTCCAACTGCGATTTCATAGCTAGTGAAATTTCGCAGAGGATTTCCTTCTGCATCGTAGGCTTCCTGCTCGCCATATGTCATATATGTGATATTAAGTCCGACAGTACCCACTCCTTCGAAATATTGAGAATATCCAAGGTATTCATAGTACATATCATCTATGATATCACCAAACCAGTTAGAGTGCATGAGACCGAGTTCGGAATTATCCTGGAAGGCAATCCCACCAGGATTCCACCAGGAAGCGAAACCGCCTTCTGCAATAGAAACATAGGAATGCCCCAAACCATTTGGACGTGAACCGGGTTCAATAAGAAGGAAAATACATGTTGCTTCTGAACCTGCAAAAGCAAACTGAGTAAAAGTTACTGTAAAAATAACGATTAAAAGAAGCGAGATACTGAGTTTATTTTTTATTTTCATATTAAAAACTCCTTTTTATATTTTGAAATTTCATGGGAAAATACCTCAAAACGCGGTATATACGTGCGAGGTGCACGAGTTATGTTATTACCTAACAAATAACAATATATGTCACTCCTTGTAATTTTATTTCTGGTGCCGAAGGCCGGACTCGAACCGGCACGAACCAAGGTTCGCTGGATTTTGAGTCCAGTGCGTCTGCCAATTTCGCCACTTCGGCATAGCTAAAAGCTAAGTTGGTCATAATTGATGTCAATTTTTTTCTATCTGTCCAGTTCGTTATCAATTGGTTTTAAACTGTCTTCATCAGTGCCCGTTTTTGCTTTGAACAATTCAAGCTTCAGGCGTAATAATGCAGCAGCTTCAACATCAGTTTCATTCTCAATCATTATTTGATATATATAGACGAGCTCAGTGTTCAGCCCAAGTTCCTCGTATATTCGAGCAAGAAGTTGATAATACTCATTTTTCTCTTCTTGTGGAGCAGTTTCAATAATATAGTTCAACGTGTCAATGGCTTGAAGAAATTGATGATTTGCTACCAGCCCGTCTATGAACAATTCATATGAATCCGATTTCAACTTTGAATCTGGGAATCGATTGAGGAGAGCAATAGTCGTTTCAATAGTCTTTTCCCAATTATTTTGTGATTTATATACAATAGAAAGATTATAATATACAGAATCAAGCCATGTACAGTGAGGATAAGTTTCAATTAGAAAAGTATATTCATTTATTGCTTCATCATAATTATGAACTGTTACATCATAGTTGGCAAGTTCGAATTGAAGCCTTGGCACCTTTGAACTCTTTGGATATTTTTTTATGAACTGAGTATATATCTCGGTAGAATTACTATAAAGTCCAAGATAATAATTACATTTTTCAATCTGAAGAAACGCATAATCTTTGTTTTTTAAAGGGCTATTAAAATAGATAAATTGTGTGTAATATAATTTAGCTTTTTTATAATCTTTTTGAGAAAAATATATATTTCCTATTTCCCTTAAAGACAAAATTCCGTAATCATCAAGAGGGTAATCTTTGTAATTTTTTTCCAATACTGAGATCGCAGTATTCATACTATCCAGAGCAACATAGGATTTACCGATCACATACATTGCTTCGGCAACAAAAAGCCCATTCGGATTGTCACGAGCATACTCCTGTAGCCCTTTAATTGACTGACCATACAGTTTATTGTCAAAATCCAATTTGCCAGTGAAGAATACGATCAGCGAATCTTGATTTTGTCCTTCTTTGTCCACTACAGAATTTAACTCTAACTGAGCATGCAGGGAGG
>JAVCDK010000166.1 GCA_030765865.1 Candidatus Celaenobacter antarcticus
AAATGATCGTCAACGTTGGGAGCAATGGAATAAAATTAAATCCGGTAGAAGTAAGATCGTAATTGGGGCGCGCAGTGCTATTTTTGCCCCACTAGAAAATATCGGTGTTATTATTGTTGATGAAGAACACGAAACAACTTATAAACAGGAGAATATACCACGATACAATGGGCGGGATATCTCTATCCTGCGTGCAAAAATGAATAATGCTGTTGTTGTTCTGGGAAGCGCGACTCCCTCTTTAGAAAGCTGGAATAATGCAAATGCAGATAAATTCACACTCCTTAAATTATCTCATCGTCCGCTTTCCTATCAACTTCCCTCAATTGATATAATTGATATGAAAAAAGAGCCAGATCCAAAACTTCTCCTTTCCGTTATCTTGAAGAAAAAGATCGAGGAAAAATTAAAGCTTGGACAGCAGATTATTCTATTACAGAACAGACGAGGTCATTCTTCCTTTGTGCAGTGCATCTCTTGTGGTAAATTATTTGAGTGTCCACACTGCGATATCTCAATGAATTTTCATAGCAGTTCACAGGAGCTGATCTGTCATTACTGTGGTTATAAAACAAAAATGCCCCGGAAATGTAACGAATGCGGCAGCTATATGTTCGCTTTTGGTGCTTCAGGAACTCAACAGATCGAAAAACAACTTAAAATTCTTTTTCCTACAGCAAGAATATTGAGAATGGATTCTGACAGTGCAGGGAAAAAGGACAGCTATGACTCTATGTTCAGAAGAATGCGCGAGGGTACGGTCGATATCCTTTTAGGAACGCAGATGATCGCTAAAGGACTCGACTTTGAGAATGTAACTTTAGTTGGAGTTATCTCAGCTGATATCGGCTTGAACATTCCAGATTTCAGGGCAGCTGAAAGGACTTTTCAGCTGCTAACTCAAGTAGCAGGCAGATCGGGTAGAGGAGAAAAATCTGGTGAAGTAATAATTCAAACTTATAATCCTGAGCATTATTCTATTACCAATGCTTTAAAACAGAATTTTGAATCATTTGCCGAAATGGAGATGGATATGCGGAAACATTTGAAATATCCACCTGAATACAAACTTGCACGCTTTGTTTTTTCACATAAGAATGAGCAATATTTAAAAGAAAGAATAAATAAAAATACTCAAGTAATAAATGAACTGAAAAAGTTATTCAAACCAGAACAGTTAACTATTCTGGGTCCTATCGATGCCCCAATGGTTAAAATACAGAATAATTACCGCTATCATCTTATACTAAAAGCAGATAGCGTTAAGATAGTTTCGGCAGCTGTCATTTTCTTAAAAGAAAATCTAAAAATGGGAAGTACAATTAAACAGGTAATAGATATCGATCCGTATAGTTTGATGTAAAAAAGCTCCTATCAGAATCAGACAGGAGCTTTGAACTATAAAATTTCAAGTTCTATTCCATACTTTCCCAGTTGATTGTCTCTTTCCAATTGTTGACTTTATCGATATATTTCACAAATAACTCAGATGTCTCTTCTGGCGATAGCAGTCCGGTTGCACCGAAATAACCATCCTCATCGCGATATTCCACCGAGAATCCATCTTTTGAATAAGCTGCCTGGATAAATCCATCATTACCGGATAGTGTAATAAAGAAATTATCATCATCAAGAGTAGTCAGGAGTTCTTGTAGCTTGGCTGTGGAGGGATCTTTAACTATCTCACCCGAAGCCATTTCAATAGTATACTCTCTGTGATCAACTTTAGCAGGAGCAGAGGTCATGCTTTCCATTTCTAAAGAGTAATTTTCAAATTCTACTTTCTCTACAGTAGAAATACCAAAACCTAATGCTTTCCATTCAGAATTATCCAGACTGCTTAAGAGAACAGCACATATCTGCTCTTCGTCAGCACACATTTTAAAGTAAACAATTGTAATAGTTACGTTCTTATTCATGATATTTTCTGAATTATAGCGAATTTCTTTGATCGTCCCATCCCAGCCATTTACCATAACTGCAATTTCCTTTGCCTGTTTATCTTCGAAGAAATTTTCATTAATAGCGGGAAGCAGCATGCCGCTGGCATGTTTCTTTAATAAATTCACATCGGAAGTTTTATAAGCATTGATGATATCTTTTGCTATCTGTTCTATTGTTTCCTGAGCCATGATCATCTGACACGTTAATAAGATCATCAACATTAACACTACTAATCTTTTCATAATATACCTACTCCTTGTTTAATTTCATATTCAAATTCAAAGAACAATTTCAAGCCGTCAAGGTATTAATAACTATGTAAGCAGTTAATAATAAATTGACTTAAAATAGGCACTCAAAAAAATGAGCAAAGTTCATTTAAGTGTTATAATGCTATGTTTTAGCAGTTTTACTTGACGGAAAATTTGCAAAAATAAAGTGATAAAGCCAAGTTTGTGGAGGAGTAATGGATTATTTCTTAACTGAAGAGCAATTAGAAATAAAAGAAATAGCTCGTAAAGTAGCGGAAGAAAAAATCAAGCCGGTAAGAGAAAAATATGATGATGGACACGAATTTCCCTGGGAGATCGTTGAAGTATTTAAACAGACAGACCTATTTGCTGTACTAGTCCCGGAAGAATATGATGGAATTAGTGGAAAAGTACAGGATGTTGCGATTATCACAGAAGAATTCAGCCGGGTTTGTGGTGGCATTGGTCTTTCTCTGGGTGGTTCAGGTTTAGGGATGTACCCGATCCTTATTTCCGGTAGTGAAGAGCAGAAGCAAAAATATTTACCTCGCATTGCTAATGGAGATATTCTGGCAGCTTTTGCCCTTACAGAAGCAAATGCCGGCTCAGATGCTGGTGGAATGGAAACTACAGCAGTTAAAGATGGTGATCATTATATCCTGAATGGTACAAAACAATGGATCACTAACGGTGGAGAAGCTGATATATACACGGTTTTTGTACTTACTGATAAATCAAAAGGAGCACGTGGAGCTTCCTGCCTGATAGTAGAGAAGGGAACCGAAGGTTTCTCATTTGGAAAGAAAGAGAACAAAATGGGAATACGCGGTTCAGTGACCAGAGAATTGATCTTTGATAATTGCAGAGTTCCAGTGGAAAATCTGGTTGGCCGTGAAGGGACCGGTTTTATGGTCGCAATGAAAACACTGGATAAATCACGTCCTATGGTTGCAGCACAAGCGATAGGAATTGCACAAGGTGCCTATGAAGAAGCTGCAAAATATGCAAAGCAACGTCATCAATTCGGCAAACCGATCTCAGCATTTCAGGGTATTCAGTTCATGCTGGCCGATATGGCAACTCAGATCGAAGCTGCCAGAGCACTGGTTATGGCAACAGCAAGAATGATCGATTCAGGTGCAAAAAAATACGCAAAAGAATCGGCTATGTGCAAAGTATTCGCTTCCGATGTAGCAATGAAAGTTACTACAGATGCTGTTCAGATATTAGGTGGATATGGTTATATGAAAGAATATCCGGTAGAAAAAATGATGCGTGATGCTAAGATAACTCAAATTTATGAAGGAACGAACCAGGTTCAGCGCGGTGTGATCGCTTCAAATTTATTAAAGGAATTTTAATTTAACAGGTATTATGAAAATACTTTTTCATATTTGTTGTGCGCCGTGTTTTGCGGCGCCTTATTTTCATTTAAAAAAAGAAGGGCATGAAATCCATGGATTTTGGTATAATCACAATATACATCCCTATACAGAATACAGGAAACGTTTGGAAACAGTTGAAGAATTTGCTGAAAAACAAAATTTCCCGCTAATTGTAAAAGATGAATATGACCTTGAAAAATTCTTGAGGAAAGCTGCCTTCAGGGAAAATGAACGTTGCCGGATATGTTATTATGACAGATTAAAATATACTGCTATTGTGGCTAAAAAAGGTAATTTTGAGGCTTTCTCTACAACTCTACTTTACAGCAAATTTCAAGATCACGCTCTCATAAAAGAGATCGGAGAATCACTTGCGAAAGAATACGGCATTAAATTTTATTATAGTGATCTCCGAAAGTACTGGAAAGAAGGTATTGAGATTTCCAAAGATATGAATATGTATAGACAGCAATATTGTGGTTGTATCTATAGTGAACGGGACAGATATTTAAAGTGATAAGGGAAAAAGGAGCATTTATGAACAATGTGAATACCTTTAAAAAGATGAAAAAAGACGGACATAAAATAGTTATGGTAACTGCTTATGATTATCCATCCGGTAAATATGTACAGGAAGCAGAAGTTGATATTATACTTGTCGGTGACTCTCTGGGCATGGTTATTCTAGGATATGAAGATACGCTCAAAGTCACTCTGGATGATATTATTCATCATACCCGGGCTGCCAGGCGTGGTGCTGATGATACTTTCATAGTAGCAGATATGCCTTTTATGAGTTATCATTTAAGTCTGGAAGAGACCAAAGAGAATGCTGCAATGCTTATAACGCAAGGTGGGGCAAATGCTGTAAAACTGGAAGGTGGAAAACCAAGCAGACTGGAAGCTATCAGAGCAATTGTTGATTGTGAAATTCCTGTTGTAGCTCATCTTGGACTTACCCCGCAATCGATAAATGCCTTAGGCGGATATAGAGTGCAGGGAAAGAAAAAAGAGCAGTTTAGTACGATCCTTGAGCATGCAAAAGAGATAGAAAAAGCAGGTGCATTCATGCTTGTCCTGGAAGGAATTCCGGAAGAACTGGGCAAACAGATCAGTGAAACTATTTCTATTCCCACAATTGGTATTGGTGCCGGCAGATACACTGATGGTCAGGTTCTAGTTTATCATGATATACTGGGGATGGCAGATCTTAAACCAAAATTTGTGAAGCATTATGCCCAGCTGAACCAGGTAATACCAGCTAGTATTAAGCACTTTTCAAAAGATGTAAAAGAGGGAAAATTCCCTTCCGACGAATACATATATAATCCCATAAAATAAAGAGGTAAAATGAGTTCTGAAAATTCAAATTTTAATATGACACCAGATGAGAAAATTGCAGCTGTTACAAATTTAAAACAGGATATGGAAGAGAATTTTGTCCAGTTAGGACAGCTATTGTCAGATATTCGCCGTACCAAACTATTCAAATTCAAAGGTTACAAAAATTTTAAAGAATTTGTCGAAAATGAATTTAATATGAGCGGCAGCTTCGCTGCTAAAATTATTAGTAATTTCGATCTGTTCATTCGTGAGCTTGATGTGGATGAGCATTCCGTAAAAGAGATTGGACTTGATAAACTGAATTTGATAAAACCGCTGGTAAAGCAGGCTGAATTCAACGAAAAGGATGATTGGATAAAAAAAGCTCAAGAACTTCCAACCTCGGAACTGCGGGAAGAGATCAAAGAGATCCGCGAGAATAAAAAGAATAAAGATAAAACCATGAAGGATGTTTTTATTGAACAATACGTAGAGAGATTGGTAACTTTTTTCAATTGTAACAGAAAAGAACTTAATTTTAAACTTGCACTTTATTTCCAGGATGAAGATCTGGAAGAGATGAGAGCGATCATAAAAAATAAACAGAGAAAATTTGAAGAGACTGATCAGCTGTAATGTGTTGTCTCTCTGAGGAAATCTTACAAAGGCGTTCGAGGAAGAGTCAACAATACTTCAGATTCTTCGAGGGGAAAGCAGGGAGAGTCTCTCAGAAAGACGAAGTATTGTCGTCATTCCGACATAGAGTAGATAATCATTTGGAGGGGAATATAGCAGCTTGATAATTTGATTTTTTATTTATCAAAAAGAAGATCAAAGGAGACAAAAATGCAACAGCTAAGAATTTTATGGGTCGATGATGAAGTTGAACACCTGCGCCCCTTTATACTTTTTCTAACCGAACGAGGTTATAAAGTAAAAACCGTAAGTAACGGTTCAGATGCTATT
>JAVCDK010000134.1 GCA_030765865.1 Candidatus Celaenobacter antarcticus
AGCCGATCTATCTTCAGGCGGAAACAGCCGCATATCCCGAACTTCGGCTTGTTGCGGTCATGCACGGAGATGAACTCAGCTATGCAGAAACATTTGATAAAGCGCTACAAGGACTTTTCGATAAGCAAATTGCAAACATTATCACAGAAAAGGATGTGGGAGATGTATTTACTATAGAGGAAAAGATACAGCAGGCAAGCAATGCCTTTAATAATTATATAAAATCTTTAGGCAAAAAGCGTTATAATGATGCGTCACAAGCACTACAGGATCTGGAAAATGCCCTGAAAGATCTTTCGGAACAGGGAGCATTCAGCCCTGGTTCGGAATAAATGTGTGGTAATGATATATTATTAAAGGCGAGAATGGGATATCTCGTCCTCGGATTCTTATGCCGGTAGAAGCGAAGATTCAAAATATAGGGATGTAGTTCCTGTAGAAACAGAAAATTAAGAAAACTACTATTTTGATTTCATTATGAACAGAAAGAAGGGATATAGAAAAAAGAAAGCCCCGCGGTATTGCAGGGATCCTCAGAGAGTTTATGATTGGGTGAGGTTTATTGAGCAATCTATTAATCTATTCGTGTGCTACAATCATTTTTTTGATTTCACTTACACTTTCTGCATTGAGTTTATAAAAATACACACCGTTAGGATGATCCTTTGTATCCCAGATAGATTCACCATTTCTACCCACTACCGTATCGACAATCTGACCCTTCATGTTGTAGATATCAATCTCGACCTCTTCGGATATTAGCATGCCCTTGATTGAATATTCAATACTGGCACTGTTCTGCACAGGATTAGGATAATTATAAAGTCTACTCTCTTCGATTTGTGAATTATAACCATTATCGTCTACAGAAACAGAACCCTGAATTACTGCAATATCGTTATCTATGATAATATCCATCACACCAAAAGAATCGTAATAGTGAACATCTCCAAAAGTAAGGGTATCACCAACGGTGCTTGAAACCTGGAATACTATGTCTGCAATCAGTCCCTCTCCTTCAGGTGCCTCAAGCGGATATGTACCTGCTAATGTATAAGCAATACTCAATATACCCGGCGTAGAATTATCTATCATCCAACCTATTGCTGTGCCACCATTAGTAGTAAGAATGTTCGGTTCATATGTAATGGGATTTGTAGCACTAGCGGTTATATACTCAAGCTGGCTCTGGTTGTAGCTCACTTCAAACTCATAGGTATCTAAATTGTGAACATTTATGGCATATACATCAACCCGGATGTAATTACCTACGCCCGGTATTGTCATACTGGTATCATTCTGATTGCCATAAATTGTGGCATCCAGGTCAAATCTTATACCGGCATTCTCGTTAGGACAGGCAAATACTAAGGAGCTAAAAAATAAACTCATAGCTAATACTAAAATTATTTCTTTACACAACATTCTTTTCATTATTTTTTCCTTATCATTACTTGTTCTTCTAAAAATGAGGAAATACCCAGAAAAATATCCCGGGTATTCCCATATATTAACGATTCTTATTGGATCATCATCTTCTTAACTTCACTGTAGTTATCGGTCTTGAGTTGATAGAAATATACTCCATTAGAAAGATTCTCAGGCTTCCAGGTCTCTGTATAGTCATTAACAAGTCGTTCTCCATTTACAACTTCTGCAACCAATTTCCCAAGGATATTATAAACCTTGAGTTCAACATTACGAGCGGTTCCTTCCAAGCCACCTACTCGGAAATTAAATTTTATCTCATTTCCTATTCTTGCAGGATTGGGATAACAAGGGCTAAGAGCAGAAGTAACAATACCCAATTCACCATCTTGATTAACATCTATCGGGATATAATTATAGGGACCAAACTCATCACTTGTGCCGCCAAAGTTTATTACTTGAAGCCAATAGTAATATGTGGTATAATATGGATCTGCTGTTTCATCTGTAAAGCTGTATTCAGTGGTCTCAGTTGTAGTTCCTGATCCTTCTATTAAATCAACATTGATCTTATCAGCTTCACCAAAAGAATCTTCCGTATTACGATAGATATTGAATCCATTCACATCAGTTTCACTTGCAGTTGCCCAGAAAAGAGAAACAAATCCTGATACGGTATTATAAATAGCATTGAAACTGGAGAGTTCTACCGGCAGTGTAGCTGTTCCCGTATCTGTGATGAGGTCCACCACACCATAGGAATCATAGTAGTACACATCTCCAAAGCTAAGGGTCCCATATGTGTTAACCAGTGCTTGGAATACGATGTCTGCTATCAGACCCTCTCCTTCAGGTGCCTGGGATGGGTCATTGCCTGCTAAGGTATAAGCAATACTTAATACGCCAGGAGTTGAAGTATCAACCATCCAGCCGAGTGCTGTGCCACCATTAGTAGTAAGGATGTTTTCTTCATAGTTAATGGGATTGGTAGCACTGGATGATATATAAGTAAGCTCGGTCGCATCATAGATAACCTCAAATTCATAGGTATCTAAATTGCTAACTCCAGTACAATATACATCTACAGGTATGTATGTTCCTGCAGGTTGTGAGGGTATGCTTGTAAGATTCTGGTTACCATAGGTTGTTCTATCCAGATCAAATACTATGCCCGCATTCTCGTTTGGACCTTTACCATCCTTGCATCCTTCACCGGATTTTGGAGGTGTGCCTTCGTGCCAGTGGTCTCCGAAAACTTGAAGGTCAGCGGCATCGATAATATTATCCGGCACTAAATCATAGAGAGGATCCCAGCCCGGGTCTGTATTAACAAAGTGCCAGTGGTCTCCGAGAAGCTGAAGGTCTGCAGCATCTACATAACCATCAGAATTGAAATCACCAATAAGTTGTGCGCCGGCAATCTTTAGTAGCCATACATCATAATCACCTGCACCATAAGAGTATGTATATCCAGTAACAATGTATCCGCCATCTGTGGTCTGCTGAACTGAAAAGGCATAATCAGCACCTGTTCCGCCATAGGTCCTTGTCCAGAGGGTATCGCCAATTGAATTTGTCTTTATCAGATAAAAATCCCAATTACCTGCACCATATGAGGCTGTATATCCCGCAAGAATATATCCACCATCAAAGGTTTGCCGAGCTCGGCACTCCGAAGTCCATATACCTCCATAGGTCTTTGTCCAAAGTGTATCACCATTTGCATCTGTCTTTACGAGGTAATAATCATAAGGTGTGCCTGAATATCCAGCAACGATATATCCACCATCTGTTGTCTGCTCAACTGACCAACCGTTTTCAACACTACTTCCTCCATAAGTTTTTGTCCAGAGGGTATCGCCATTTGCATCTGTCTTTACGAGGTAAACATCTCTAGAACCTGCTACACCGAAAGACTCCGTATATCCTGAAAAGATATATCCACCATCTGTGGTCTGCTCAACTGAATAGCCCAGGTCATTACTTATACCTCCATAGGTTTTTGTCCAGAGGGTATCACCACTTGCATCTGTCTTTATGAGGTAAAAATCATAAAGACTTGCACCGAATGAGAATGTAAATCCAGCAACGATGTATCCACCATCTGTGGTCTGTTCAACTGACCAGCCCTCGTCATAACTAAAGCCAACTGTCCCTCCATAGGTTTTTGTCCAGAGTGTATTACCTAATGGATCTGTTTTTATAAGGTAAACATCAGTATCAGTGAAAGAATGTTTGTACTTACCTGAAACAATGTATCCGCCATCTGTGGTCTGCTGAACTGAATAGCCAAAGTCATCAGATGTTCCTCCATATGTCTTTGTCCAGAGGGTATCACCATTTGCATCTGTCTTTACGAGGTAAATATCCTTACCACCTGCACCGAACGAGGAAGTAGACCCTGCGATGATGTATCCACCATCTTGAGTTTGTTGAACTGAATAACCTGTCTCCGTTGATAATCCTCCGTATGTCTTTGTCCATAGTGTGTCGCCAGGTGCCTGGGCCAATACTCCAGATGCACCAAATAGAATTAGCAGAATTGTCATTAACATAATTTTTTTCATTTTTTCTCCTATTTTTTTGTTTGCCACAAACTAACATAAATATTTATTTAATTTCATGAAAGCTCGTGGCTTTGTATTATTGGGTTAACATAATAATGAGTACTTTCTTCTCCAGTTCCATAAATACGTGGTAAATTATAATCAAGTAGCAAAGCACTCAACCATTTGAGATATAAACATTGCAAATTCCCCAAACCTATCATATAAGTTAATCTTTCCTTCATTATTTTCTTGACTTAATGAAATGATTTTACCAAAAAAGCAATGGCATAAGTGGGGACAAGCTATTGCTTGGTTTCTTCTTTTCATTATGTCTCCCTAGGCTGTTAGTGGACCTGTAAAGTCTTACACTTACAGCCTATTTTTTATGATATTTTTTCTTTAATCTTAAACTCTTCAAACGACATTGCTTTTTCCCATATGCTTTCAAAAACATACTTTTGAGCCATTGCAAAACTGTAATGATTTATTATTATTGTGGTCATGCTTGGTTTGAAAGAGATGGGGTCATTCAATGCAAGCATTGTTATTTTTTCATCAATTATAAAAAGCTTCATTGGTAATTCTTCAATTATTTTTACTTCTTCACCAGCAGATATCCATGCAGATAATACACTGAGGACATCGTTTTTTACAATATCTTTATATTCGTAAACACCTCTTATTTTCACATTTCTTTTTAGAGCATCAATCTCTTCATCCATATCTTCCGAAAACGGCAAGGAATATGGTTGTTTGGTAAAGGCCAAAATTTCTTTGTTTGCGTTTTTCAGAAGACCCAACCATCTTTCACGAATCTGTTTTATATCCTTTAGTACTTCGATATATTCTAGTGGATCATTTTCAGAAGTATTCTTTTCAAATAGAGAGTGAAGTTCATCTCCTACTTGATTGGCAATTTCCCTTTTTGTGATGAGTTTTTTTTCATATTCGAATATAACATTTTGAAATGCAATCTTGGGACCTATTGCCCTATATTTCTTCCTGTTATTTATTTGTGTGCTGGTACAGAGCCCCTTATTCTCAAGATTTTGTAGTATATCATATACTTTTGTTCTTGGAACAGTCGTAATAGAGGCAAGTTCAGGAGCTGAAAACTCCTTCTTTTTTAATAACGCAATATAGATTTCAGCCTCTCTCTTTGAGAGACCAAGTTTTTCTAAATTATCAACTAATAACATACAATATCCTTTGTAACCCGATCGTGGGTTACAAAAGTGCGATTATAATTTTTATGTCAAGAAATAGTGATATTTTTGTATTATAGCGCGAGAATAAAGGAACAGATATAAATCTAAATGGTCGTTAATGACTTCATTTATTAAGACAATAATATGAATATTTCTTAGTTAGTTGTTCTCTGCATTTTTTAAGTATACTATTATCGCTGGAAATTCTTGACACCATGAAAGCATCTAGAACTTTTCTGAACTATGATAAAGGATATAGAAAAAATCATCGGTATCATAATTATTAATGCACCGCCCTGCTGGTTCTGACAAAAATTTTGTAGAACCGCGATGGGGCAACCTGTGGCGGTTTTTTTATATCCAAAATAAATAAAATGGTGTTGTACTATGTTCAAAAAGATCGACGTGAAAGCAAAACCTGCAGACTTGGAAAGTTCGGTTCGTGAGTACTGGAAGCAGCACAATATCCCACAAAAAAGTGAAGATTTCCGTGAAGGCGCGCCGAAGTTCGTATTTTATGAAGGACCTCCAACAGCAAACGGAATGCCCGGCATTCATCATGCGATAAGCAGAACGCTGAAGGATGTGGTGTGCAGATATAAAACCATGCAGGGATACCAGGT
>JAVCDK010000115.1 GCA_030765865.1 Candidatus Celaenobacter antarcticus
TAACCCTTCAGGTCCATCCAGGTCAAAACTTCCCTTTAATCCGGCTATCTTCTTCCCTTCAAGGTCTAGAACAGTTTGAATATCAGATCCCGTGCTCGTATATATTCTTGTCCAGCTCAAAAGTACGGTTTCATTTGAAAATGCAAATCTCTCTTGTCTTGATGGAGTTACACCTACATCAACCATTATATCAATTTCATTATTCTCCAATCTCTGCAGGCATTGATCCCAATTTCCATGTACCCATTCGATTCCCCAATCTTCCTGCTGTGCGATATACTTTGTAATGTCCGCCCAAAAACCACTTATTTCACCATTCTCTTTAGTAAATATCTTCGGAGAATTTTCATAAGTGCCGATCTTCAAATGTAATTTTTCGTGTGCTGTTAATGAGAATGCACTGAATATGATCAGAAAAATAGTAAGTAAAATCCTTTTTTTCATAATGTTATTAAAAATGACTATTTCGTATTTCTCTGTAAATTTATTATATTCTCATCTAAGTCAAACTTAATCGAATATTTTTATAGAGAATTATCACGAGAATACCTGTAATCAATCCGCTTATTAATCCGATAAGCAAGATTATCGGGAAGAGGGCAAATATCCTTGAAGTATGAATAAAAAGGAAGTACCCAAGCACAAGCTGCGTGAGAAGATGCGAGATTGCGCCTGCAATACTCACTCCAATAAGACTAAACGAAATCTTGCTCTTATAAAAAGCATACATAACAAACAATGAAAGGACGCTGCTCACAAGTGAGAAAAGGATAAGCGGGGTAAACAGCAATCCAGAGAAGAGATTTCCTATAATGACTTTGGTCAGCGCTACCACCAGTGCAGAGAAAAAATCTATCTGCACGAGGATGAGCAGGATAAACACGTTTGCCAGCCCAATCCGTATAAAGGGCAATGGTTTAGGAATCATGCTTTCCACGAGGAAAAGCAGCACCGCCATGATCGAATATGCTGCAAGTATGAGTATCTTTTCTCTTGAGGATTTCATGGTTTATCTTGTTATATAATCGAGATCCGATTTTTTTGGAAGATACAGTATCGTCTTGTTCGGTAGGCACACGATCACGTCATTGGCATACCGCAGCCAGCCATGCTTTACACATATCTTTTGGGGACAGTCGGAATCCTTCACACGGATCCTGCCGCCCTTTACTTCGATCACTACCCCATTTTCCAATGTGAATATTTGATCTTTACTCAATGAAATATTCTCAGTTTGTCCATTGTATTCAATTACTGCATAGTCACTTTTCACACCCTTTTTATACACAAATAAAGACGAAACGATAATTGCAATAGTCACAAAAGCGATCAGTATTCCGTCAGCAAGAGTGAAATGTGATAGTATTTCGCGCCTATTCAAACAGGTAAACTCCGTAAATTTTCTGCCCGCATTTCTCGCAGCAATTATCCTTATTAATATGCGTAATAGAAGTATAATAACCCGAGCGCTTTATCAGCAACTCATTGCAATTCGGGCAATATGTATCATGGGTATTCTGTAAATTGATATTTCCTACATACACATAGGACAGCTTCTTTTTACCGATTTTATACGCCATTTCCAGAGTACTCGGTTTTGTAGGAGGTTTCTTCATTTTATATACAGGGAAATATCGTGAGAAATGCAGAGGAATTTCTTTATCAACATCAGCGATAAAGGCAACCAGTTCCTCAATCTCCTGTCTTGAATCATTTAAGTCTGTGATGATCAGATTGGTAACTTCTACATGCGTGTGTTCCGAAGCGATCTTGATGGTATTCTTCACCGGCTCCAATCGTCCTGAACAATAGGTTTTATAAAATTCATTAGTATAAGCTTTGAGATCAACATTCATTGCATCCACAAATGGAAGAAGTTGCTTCAGCGGTTCGGGATTTATAAAACCGTTAGTTACAAGCACAACTTTAAGGGCATGAGCTCGCAATATCTTTGCAGTATCCAGAATATATTCATACCATATAAGCGGTTCTGTATATGTATATGCAACACCGATCGAATTATATTTTTTACACAATGCGACCAGATCTTCTGCTTTCAGGGAACTTGTCGGAGCTTTCTGTTGTGAAATATTATAGTTCTGGCAAAAATCACAGGTGAGATTACAGCCGTTTGGTCCGATTGAGAGGATTTCCTTCCCGGGATAAAAATGATAAAGTGGCTTTTTCTCAATAGGATCGAGCGCAACTGAGATCGTCTCACCATAATTTTCTGCATAAAGAATGCCCTTTTCATTTTTCCTGCCAAAACACATTCCCCTTTTACCTTCTTCGATCTCACACATCTGGGGACAGAGCTGACATTGTACCATGCTGTCATTAAGCTTTTTGTAAAACATTGCTTCTTTCATGTTCACCTCACTCGTTCTTTAAAGAAATCGCTTGATCATTTGTAAGGTTTTTTCAAGAGCATCCTTGTTCTGCTCCATCACCATCTTTGCCTGCATACCCATTTCAGTTCTTCTTTTAGGATTTTGACACAAATCAATTACTGCTTCAGGCAAATTTTCTTTTTCAACAATAGTAATAGCTCCTGCAGAACTCAGCGCACTGACAGACTCCTTACAGCTCGAATAGTACGGACCCATGATGATCGCCTTGGAAAAATACGCCGGCTCAAGTGGATTGTGACCCGTAAAATCATAAAAGCTGCCCCCGACCAGGGCAATATCAGAAACCGCATACGCCTTTGTGAGTTCGCCCATTGTATCGATGAGCAGAAGATTTGCTGCTGAAGATATTTCGGATAATTTTTGGAATTTAACATTCTTCTGCGAAAGAAGTTTCTCAATTTCGTCAAGCCGCTGCAGGTGCCGGGGTGCAAGAAGGATCTGGAAATCAACATCCTGCTCTTTCAGGAAATGATACAGCTCTGCAACAAGAAGTTCCTCGCCCGGGCGTGAGCTGCCAAAAGTAATGACGAACTGCGAAGTGAGATGCCACTCTTTTTTGATGGCTTCTATATCATAATCCCACAACTGAAGTGCAAATTTCAGGTTGCCTGTTACTTCAATTGGATCTTTTGTCAATTCTGTAAATCTGGACTTGTCTTCATCAGTTTGAACACCGATCTCATTTATGTGCTTCAGAGTATTTTTAAAAATATATGCAAATTTCTTGTATCTCTTAACTGTTTTATACGAAATCCTGCCGTTTACAATGAGTATCTTTGCCGCATATTTGTGTGCATAATGGATCAGGATAGGCCATATTTCCGTCTCTGAAATCACAAGAATATCCGACGATATTTTTCTGACTGCCTTCTTTACTGCAAAAGGAATATCCAAAGGAAGCAGGATCGGGACTATATTTTCAGGATACTTTTCAGCAAGCTTTTTTGCTCTCTCATGACCCGTGTTGGTCATTGTAGAAACTACTACGAAATACTTGTCTCCATTGGATTCCAAGAATTTCTCGATAAGAGAAATGAGTGCATTAATTTCCCCCACAGATGCAGCATGGAACCAGATTGTTTTTTTATTATGAGTAGGAATCTTAATAATTCCGAGCCGCTGTCTCCACTCGCCAGAATTTTGAACATATTTAAAGATGAAAAACGGGATGAGCAAAAAAGACAGAAAAGAAATTATCGCAAGATAGGCATGCATATCATTCAGGAAATGAGCGCTTTCATCTCTTGAACTGCTCTTCCCAGTCCTACAAATACTGCTCGTGAAATGATCGAGTGCCCGATATTATATTCTTCAATATCCTTAATATTTGCAAAATAATGAGCATTAAAATAAGTGATTCCGTGCCCGGCAGCAACATAGAGTCCTTGCTTTTTCCCAACATGGACAGCTTCTTTGATACGTTCGACTTCTTTGTCGATATCCACTTCGGTTTTTGCATTTGCAAAATAGCCCGTATGGAGCTCGACCGCATCAGCACCCAATTTGTGAGCCATCTTCACCACTTCATTATCGGGATCGATAAAGACACTTACCAAGATCTCTGCTTTTTTAAGTTCCTGTATTTTTTCTTCCAGACCTTTCAGTTCGAGATTCAACCCGCCTTCGGTGGTAACTTCTTCGCGCTTTTCAGGAACAAGTGTAACCATATCGGGGTGCACTGCTTTTGCGATTGCGACCATCTCTTCGGTTGGCGCCATTTCAAGGTTCAATTTGGTCTGTACTGTTTCCCTGAGAATCCGCAGATCCCTATCCTGCATGTGCCGTCTATCTTCGCGCAGATGGATAGTTATCTGGTCAGCGCCGTGTTTTTCTGCAATAAAGGCAGCTTCGACAGGATCGGGTTCAAAAGTTTTTCGTGCCTGTCGTATAGTCGCGATATGATCGATGTTTACTCCTAATTTTGCCATAAAATCTCCTAAATATAAATATTTTTAACCACACGTCTTCTCCGCCAGCTGGCGGATACGCCGTTGCTGGCGAAAATCACGAAAAAGGAATGCAAGAAAGATATTCTGTAAAGCATCATCTTGTTAATTCCATTTTTTTCCATAATACAATTCCTTGTCTATGTGTAATGTAATGAAGTTGGATGACGAATTCATTGTTGGTTCCGGTCTATTCACATTACGAATTTTATTCTATAAAAATTCATTTTATTATTTTCGTATTTTTCGCATATTTCGTGGTTGATATCACTTTTCTCATTAATTATACAATATTTTCACGTGGTTTGAAGCCCTTGCCAAGGATTTGATGAACTTCCTGGATGATCACAAAAGCATCGGGGTCGGTTAATTTCACTATTTCGCTGAGTTTTGCAATTTCTCTTCTGGATACAATGCACAGGACGACGTCTCTGCTTTTGCGGGAATATGCTCCCTCGCTTTTCAGGAAGGTTACTCCCCTGTTCATTTTCTCAAATATAAGATCCTTTATTTCTTCTGATTTATCAGAAATAATTAAAGTGGCTTTTGCATATCCGAGTCCCGCAATAATAACATCAATAACTTTGCTGGAAACATACAATGCAATGAATCCCCAGAGTGCATACTCGACTCCCTTGAAACAAAATCCCGCAATGCTGATCACAATAAAATCAATTAAAATGAATGTATTACCGGCAGTCATGATCCTTTTCTGACTGAATATCTGAGCTACAATATCAGAACCGCCTGTTGAGCCATTGGCTTTGAAAACAATGCCTAGTCCGATACCGAGCAGCAGTCCTCCGTAAAGACTTGCAAGAAGAGGATCTTCGGTAACTGCCGGAAGGTGTAGTATGTTATTAAAAAAATCCGTAAATAGCGAAAAGGCGATCATTCCGAAGAGGGTTCGAATGCCGAATCGTTTACCAAGCGCTTTCAGTCCAATAAGGAAAAGTGGAATATTGAACACCAGCATGATCAGACCGATTGGAAGATTAAAAAGATGGTTGATGACAACTGACAGACCGCTTACACCACCCGCTGCAATTTTATTCGGGGAAAGAAACAGCACAATGGACAAACCCATCATGGCTGCCCCGATGAGAATGATAAGATATTCTAAAACGATCTTTAATTTGGATTTCATAATAACAACTTGTTGCGAAAACGATGAACTAAGATTTTCTTAACTGCTTTTTTCTTCGACGGCGCTCCCAGTATTCAGGGAAGAAGCGCAACTGCCATACCCTGATAATTGCTTCTCTTACAATTTTTTTGGACATCTTGGACGTACCATTAATACGCTCGTAAAATACAATTGGGATTTCTTTTATACGAAAACCCTTTTTCCACACTTTATAATTCACTTCGAT
>JAVCDK010000142.1 GCA_030765865.1 Candidatus Celaenobacter antarcticus
CAGCCTATTGAACCTATCATCATCTTCAAACTGCCCGAAGGAACAGGGCGTACCTTAGTCGCCCGAATAAAAAAAGGGCAACTCCCCCACACAATGGATTTTATTGAAGACACTTGGAAAGAGCTCTACCCTGACCACCCATTCGATTACAATTTTTTGGATGAATTATTCGACAACCTCTACAGGCAAGACATCCGGACAGGCAAAGTGGTCAATATCTTCTCTGCTTTTGCAATATTTATTGCCTGCCTCGGACTCTTCGGACTTGCAAGCTTCTCCACATCCCAGCGCCTTAAAGAAATCGGTATCAGGCGGGTTATGGGCGCGAGCTCATTAAATATTACGAAACTGCTCGTATCAAACTTCCTTAAGTGGGTTGCACTGGCAAACATTATTGCGCTCCCGCTAGCGTGGCTGGCCTCGAAAAAATGGCTACAAGGTTTTGCCTACAAAATTAACTTGAATGTAGTAACATTCATCCTGGCAGCGCTTATCTCTATTTTCGCTGCCATCATTACAGTGAGTTTTCAGAGTATCAAAGCAGCGCATTCCAATCCTGTAGATGCGATTAAATATGAATAAGGAGCATTACTATGTTTAAAAATTATTTTATAGTTGCACTGAGAAATATCAAAAGAAGTAAGGTATTCTCAATTATAAATATCTGCGGATTGGCGATCGGACTCGCGGTCAGTTCTATGATACTCATGTATGTTGTGAACGAACTTACTTATGATAGATTTCATGAGAATCAGGAAAATATCTATCGCGTAACTGCTATCCTTGAAGCACAGGGAAACAAACTTACAGGTCCTATAACCATGGCCCCCCTCGCACCAAAGCTCAACGCAGAATACCCGGACGTGAAACATGCAGCTCGCATGAGTTCACAAAATAGACCAGTTGTTGAATATGAAGACAAACAACTCTATCAAAATAATGTCTATTATGTAGATCCTCAATTTTTCGATATTTTTACAATAAAATTCTTAAAAGGTGATCCGGAAAAAAGTCTGGAGGATCCTTTTTCGCTCGTACTCACCCAGGAAACTGCAGAAAAGTATTTTGGTGATGATAACCCTATCGGGAAAGTACTCACTTTTAATAGTAGTAATGAATACACTGTAACCGGCATAGTTGAAAAGATGCCGTCAAACTCCCATCTGTCCTTTGAAATGCTCGGTTCTTTTTCCACATTATATTCTCTTAACGGTCCAGAAATGATGGAGATCTGGTTGATGAACTCGTACACAACCTACGTTGAACTACAAGATGGTGTAACAAAAGAACAATTCGAACCCAAACTTCGAGAGATCATTAAAGAGAATGTCGAAACGCATCCCATTGCAATTCAATATGGATTTAAGGGTGACCTCAAGCTACAGCCGCTTAAAGACATTCATCTTCGTTCTCATTTTACCTTTGATGACGATAACAGCCGTGATACTGCTTTCATTTATATTTATTCTGCAGTTGCCCTGTTCATTCTCCTTATTGCATGTATAAATTTTATGAATCTCTCAACTGCACGGTCTGCATCAAGGGCACGAGAAGTCGGTATGAGAAAGGTAATTGGAGCAGAGCGCGGACGGCTCATTCGACAATTTCTTGGTGAATCTGTGCTCATGAGTTTTCTTGGATTGCTCATTGCTCTTGCCTTGATCGAATTTTTACTTCCTATATTTAGCAAACTTGTGAATGTATCATTAGTATATAACATCTTCAAAAACTGGCAAATATCTCTCGGACTTCTCAGCATCAGTGTGATAGTTGGGTTGATAGCAGGAATCTACCCCGCTTTTTTCCTCTCATCATTCAAGCCGGTAAAAGTATTGAAAGGAACACTAAAAGCTGGCTCCGGAAGTAAAATCTTCCGTGATGTGCTTGTGGTATTTCAGTTTGTCATCTCTATCGCACTCATTATCTGCACTCTTACAATGCTCAACCAGCTTTCCTATATGAAAAATAAACCTCTCGGTTTTGATAAAGATCAAATTGTGATTGTCCCGTTGCGCGGAAGTGATATTCGATCGAATAAGGAAGTGTTCAAATCCAAAATACTCGCGCTTGAGAATGTCAAATCCGCAAGTCTCGCTTCTAATTACCCCGGAGATCGAGGTTCTATGGAATTGTTGATGAATTTTGAGGGATTTGAAGATGAAAAACCACAAGTAATGAAAATTGAAGAGGTTGATTACGACTATTTCTCCACATTAGGAATCGAGTTTGTACAGGGGCGGAACTTCTCAGAAGAAATGCAAACCGACGATGAAGCATTTGTGATCAATGAAGCTCTCGCAACGAAACTCGGTTGGGAGGATGCGGTCGGCAAAGAGGTCTACTGGACAGATGTTGAAAATCCTAATGCTCCTCTTGATGAAAATACAATGGTTGAGAAAACGTATAAAGTGATAGGAGTGATCAAGAATTATCATTTTGAACCGCTTCGCAATCTGATCCGACCGGTTCTTATCCAGCTTCAGAATACTCAGGTCAGCGAACTTGTCGTTAAGATCAGTCCCAAGAATATTACAAAGACAATAAGCTCAATTCGAGAGGAATGGAGTGGACTCTCTCCAAACCGACCTTTTAATTACCACTTCCTCGACGACAGACTCGCAGAACAGTATATAAACGAGCAACGACAATCCCAGACAATTATTTATCTTACTATAATTGCGATATTCATTGCATGTCTTGGATTATTCGGACTCTCAACATTCATAGCCGAACAACGAAGGAAGGAGATTGGAATCAGAAAAGTGCTCGGCGCGTCTGCGAAAAGTATTTCAGTAAAACTCTCCAGAGAACTCACCCAGTGGATCATCATTGCAAACGTGATCGCATGGCCTGCTGCATACTTTGCCATGAAAAACTGGCTTCAAAACTTTGCATATAAAACTCCAATACATTTTGGAATTTTCATTATAGCTGGTCTTGGGGCTATACTGATCGCACTTTTTACCATAAGTTATCATACACTGAAAGCAGCAACTACAAATCCTGCCGATGTCATGAAATACGAATAGGAAAAAAAACAATGTTTAGAAATTATCTCAAAACAGCACTCAGAAATATTTTTCGGTATAAACTATATTCAATTATAAACATTCTTGGTCTCGCTGTGGGCATTGCTTGTGCGGTCATGATATTTGTTATCACCCAGGAAGAGGTCAGGTTCAATGCTCATAATGAGAAGGCAGATCAAATATTTCGTATCAATAAAGTCTATTCAATGGGGGGAGAGACAAGCGTTAATTTATCAACTCCCTATCCCCTTGAAAACGCAGTAAAGGAAAATTTTCCTGAAGTGCTTGATGCAATTCATGTAATAAGAACATCAACTATAATTAAATACGAAGATAAAGTTATTCGTGAAAGAGAAGTGTATAGAGTATCACCTTCCCTATTCGATATGTTCACCATCAATATTATTGAGGGTGACAAAATTCAGCCAGTGAAGGATCTCAATTCCATAGCACTTTCGCAATCTGCTTCAAGAAAATACTTTGGGGATGAATCCCCTATTGGGAAAGTGTTGACCCTTAATAACTCAAGTGAGATGCAGGTCACCGCTGTATATGAAGATATTCCTGTTCTTTCGGACTATTCATTCGACTTTATTGTTCATCTTGATACTGCTGCAGAGGAAGAAGATTATAATGATTGGTTCTCACACTGGATGGAAACCTTCATCCTGGTCGCACCAAACACAGACATTACAGCACTCGAAGCAAAGATCGATCAACTTATGAAGGATAATCTTGGGGATCAATCCGGTGCTCGTTTACAGTCTCTTCGGGACATTCATCTCTATTCTGTTGAGGGGAATCCGACTGCGCAAAAATATATTTATATTTTCGTGAGCATCGCAATACTTATCCTCATCATCGCATGCATTAACTTTATGAACCTTGCCACTGCCCAGGCATCCAAAAGAGCAAGGGAAGTTGGTGTTCGTAAGATATCAGGTGCAAAGAAATGGTCTCTCATTCTTCAATTTATTGGAGAATCAATGATCTACACCTTTATTGCATGCTTGTTATCATTTGTACTTATTGAAATTTCACTTCCTTTATTCGACCAGATAGTTGGGAGGAATATTACATTTCATGTGCTCAGTTCCCGCATCATTGGTATATATAGCATTATTCTTCTTGCAGTTGGAATTATTTCCGGCAGTTATCCTGCCTTTGCACTCTCGTCCTTTGCTCCAACTAAAATATTCAAATCAGGAAGCACTTCCTTTATCAAAGGATTCTCTCTTCGCACAGTGATCGTCGTGATACAATTCACCCTTGCAGTTGCTTTGATCATTGGCACTGGCATCATCTATTCACAGCTTCATTATATGAAAAACAAGGATCTCGGATTTAATAAAGATAATATTCTCTACGTGCGTTTGAATCAGCAACTCTAGGATAATTTCGAGGTGTTCAGGAATTCCTGTTTGCAGATATCAGGTATTTCGCATATCTCCAGAGTATCGAATATACCAACCGAAGTGTGGAATATCATGAGGGGAATCTCATGGGAAGGCAATCAGACAGATGAAGGTTCTGCATTTGCCTTTCTTTCGGCAGACATGAACATTATCGAAACCCTAGATTTGAAGATCGTCAAAGGCAGAAACTTCTCTGAAGAAATGGAAACAGATAATAATTCGGTGTTGATAAATGAATCAGCAGTCAAGTTAATGAATGACGAAGATCCGCTTGGCAAGAAATTCGGTGATGACGGCTGGTCGATTGTTGGTGTAGTCAACGATTTCAATTCACTTCCACTTACATATGAAAAAGAGCCACTCATCATAGTGAACATTCCAGAATATTTTTATTTTGCTCTTTTGAAATTATCAGACGTTGATGTTCATACTGCCATTGATAATATCAAAAAAGTGTGGAATGACGTATGTCCTGATTTTCCGTTTGAATATCGATTCCTTGATGACACATTCCAATCTACCTATGAAGCTGAGGTAAAAGCAGGAATACTTTTCCGTATATTTGCAGGATTGGGTATCTTTATTGCATGTTTGGGACTATTCGGACTTGCTTCATTTCTTGCAGAGCAGAAGAAGCTTGAAATTGGGATTCGAAAGGTGATGGGCTCGACGAACAGTAGTATTATCTGGCTGCTCTCCCGTCAGTTTGTGCGTTGGGTCATCATTGCGAATATCATTGCCTGGCCGCTTGCATGGTATTTCATGAGTAAATGGCTGCAGGGATTTGCTTATCGAACTTCGATCAATCCATTTATCTTCCTTCTTGCGGGAGTGCTTTCTATTACTATTGCTATACTCACAATAAGTGTAAAAATACTGAAAGCAGCGAATACTAATCCCGCTGATGTTATAAAATACGAATAACTTAGATGTATTTATAAAAAATAAATTCAGAAAAATAATGTTAAAAACAACCTTATAATTTCAACTCCATATACACAGCATTATCAAGCGGATTGTACCGATATGCTTCGATTTCCTTAAACCCGATTGATTTATAGAGATGTGTTGCAATCTTCATAGATTCAAGGGTATCGAGTCTCATTCTTTTATACCCGATCTTTCTTGCTTTTTTAATAATCTCCTGAGCCAAACTCTTCCCTATTCCCTGTTCTCTGAATTCTGGTTTCACATACATTCGTTTCAGTTCACATACTCCGTTTTCGAGCTTGCGGAGTGCAATACAACCAACAGGTTTGTTATTAATTTCAC
>JAVCDK010000096.1 GCA_030765865.1 Candidatus Celaenobacter antarcticus
TTTCCACCCGGAAGTAAATACAAAACAGTATTCTTCGTTGCTCTCCCTTGCAAGACAGAGCCGTTTATGACGGTTCCGAATCCCTGAACACTGAAAATTCTATCAATGTACATTCGGAAAAAACTACCGGTTGAACGCTGATCAATATGTTCTGTGATCTTGATGATCTCTTTCAGCAACTCCTCAATTCCTGAATTATTTTTCACTGAAGTCCTTATGATGGGAGCATGTTCAAGAAAAGTGCCGGACACAAACTCACTTATCTCAAGCTCCACGAGTTCCAATATTTCCTCATCAACCGTATCGCTTTTTGTCAGAGCAATAATACCGTTCTTGATCCCAAGAAGTTCCATGATGTGCAGATGCTCCCTGGTCTGAGGCATGATACTGCTGTCTGCAGCAATTGTAAAAAGTACAAAATCGATGGTACTTGCTCCGGAGATCATGGTATTGATAAAATCTTTGTGCCCGGGTACATCGATGATACCGATGCTGTTCCCATTCGGCAGATCAAGGTGTGTGAAACCGAGATGGATAGTGATCCCGCGCTGTTTTTCATCCTTATGAGTATCGCAGTCAAAATTTGTCAGTGCTTTGACGAGCGCAGTCTTCCCGTGGTCAACATGACCGGCTGTACCCATTATCAAATGCTTCATGATGTTACGTGAATATGATCTTTTTTACCTGTTCTGCTATGTATGCAAGCTGTTCTTTGTTCAAAGTAAAAATATCAAACATAAGTGATCGTTCACGAAGAATGCCAATGATCGGTTTTTCTAATTGCAATAATTTATGATGAAGCTGCTCTGGAGTAAGTTTCGATTTAGAAAGATCGAGCTTAATAGCATAGCTGGGAATCTCAACCTGTGGAAGTGTTCCTCCACCGCACCGAGCAATGTTATCAATAATTTTATTGGGAATTTTCTCTCTTGATAGAAGCTTAGAAAATTTTTCTGCCTTCTTCTTCAGCCCTTCTTTTTTCTGATTCAGCATTTGGAATACAGGTACATTTGTAATTAGTGATTCATCCTTGAGATAGCACCTTAATACTGTAGAAAGCGCAGCCAGAGTCATTTTACCAACACGTAGAACTCGCATGAGAGGAGATTTCTTTAATTTCCGAATATACTCCTTTTTTCCTGCAATGATGCCTGCCTGTGGTCCCCCCAGAAGTTTATCGCAACTAAACATCACAAGATCGGCACCTGATCGCAATGCAGTATGGACATCAGGTTCGGTTTCCAGGGGCAGTCCCTTCGGTTTCCTAAGCAGTCCCGACCCCATATCAAATATACAGAGAAGTCCATGAGCATGTGCCAGCTCCGCCAGCGCATCGATCTCAACTTCATCAGAAAATCCCTGGATATAATAATTGGATTTATGAGCTTTGAACAACACCGCAGTCTCATTAGTAAGTGCTACTTCGTAATCTGAAATGCGTGTACGGTTCGTTGTACCGACTTCTACCATAATTGCACCGCTTTGCTGCATGATGTCCGGGATTCGGAAGGAGCCACCGATCTCAATAAGTTCCCCGCGCGAGATCACTGCTTCTTTGCCTGCACAGAATGTACTGAGAGAGAAAAAAATACCTGCTGCATTATTATTTACTACAACTGCATCTTCGGCTCCTGTGGTGAAAGTAATAAGATCGGTAATATGATCTTCCCTGTGACCCCGTTTGCCTTTTTCACAATCGAACTCAAGATTTGAGTATCCTTCAATTATCCTCGAAACCTCTTTTGTAAGTGCAGAACCCAGCGGTGCGCGTCCAAGGTTTGTATGCAGTACCACACCTGTCGCATTGATCATTGTTTTTAATGAAGAAGTGCCGACATTATATATTCGTTGCTCTATCATAGCGAATAGCTTATTTTCAGATGGCATTCTCTTCCCTTTAAGAACAGATTCTCTGACCTTATTTAATACCTGGCGGATCGAGAAAACTGTAAGTTCTTCTCCAAATTCAGTAATGAGATTTTTAATTTCAGAGTTCTTCTTCAATGTATCCACTCCGGGAATTCTTCTGAGTTCGTTTTTATCCATTTTATATCCTATTTTTTAAATAAAAAAATGGCCGAGAGGGCAGGAATCGAACCTGCCATGGACGGTGTTATCCGCTCACTACTGATTTTGAAGACCAGCTGGAACACCAGTTCCTTCCTCTCAACCGAAAGCTATTTTAGGTTTCCAGGAATACGCTATTTCAAGAAGACCATTGATCTTGTCTGAGAAAAGGAATTTCCTTGGAGTCTATAGAAATAAACTCCGCTTGTAACTGCTTTATTATTCTGATCAAAGCCATTCCAAACGATCTCACCTTCAGTATCATCAAGTGTGAATTCTTTCACCACATCACCTTTTACATTATAGATTGTAATGACAGCATTTTCAGAATTTTTCGGTAATGAATAAGATATTGAAGTAGAACTCTTAAAAGGATTGGGTGCATTCTGCCTGATATAGATCATATTGTTGTGAGGATCGTCAGTCGAAACCACTTGATGATAGTACAAAGCTCCCATATCTGCAATTGTACCGTCAGGATCGGGAGGTGAAGAAGGATCACCGGCATCAATACAAGGAGAAGTCTCTTGCAGGTTCCAATCAGCAGTTAAGCCATTATACGCATTTCCATCTCCTGCAGTAGGATTTACAAACTGGGGATCATCGCCGATATTACCTGTCCCGGAATATCCGCCTGAGATACAGGAATAATTCACTATTGGATTACTGCTAAAAGTCGTGAATATCAAACCATCATGAATGATGATCGTGTTCAACACATTCGGATAAGAGGATATAAGATAAATACAAGCATAGCCCCCAGTGTTATTTGCAATTGTATTATTGATAAGTGATGCATCAGAACCATTCTTCATTCCAATTGCACCTGCAAAGGTTGCTTCGTTATTCACGATAATATTGTGTGAAATTTCTACTGTTGCATTATCAAGAACGATACCGCCTGAGAGGATTGAGCTAAAGTTATTTGCAATTATATTACCCGAAATAAGCACATCGCTCGCGTCCAGCACATTTATAGCAGGACCTTTTTGAGAAGTGTTTGTATTCTCATAAAAAGTGCTGTTGAGTATATCTACAGAAGAATTATCAATATCCACTGCGCTTTCTGTCGAACCCGTGAAATAGCATAAGAAGATCACATTATCTTCCTGGCTATCGATGAGCTTGATACCTTTCCAGGTATCATCGGTTGAGAAATTTATCAAACCCCGCTCGGAGCCATGGGCATTTATTTGGCCTTTCACTTCAATCTTGCTGTTGTTATTTACAACAATGTTCGTGCTTGGCTCGATTGTGAGAACCGCACCAACAGGAACTGTTACATCTCCTGTTATAGTATATGTGCCGTAGGTGGGTGACCATGTACCAGCTGCCTGACCTGAAATATTCGTAGGATTGATCACAGTGATAAAATCTTCCTGCAGAAATTCGTCACTATCAGCTCCTTCATATATAGTAAGAGAAACATCGTAAGAACCAACGGTCGTATAAGTCCATTCCGGATTTTCTTCGTAGCTGTCAATAGTACCATCATTATTGAAGTCCCATTCCCACGTATCAGGGGCTCCTGAAGAAGTACTTGTAAATTGAACTGTGAGTTCCGGTGGTCCCTGAGTAATATTTGCAGTAAAGTTTGCATATAATCCTAAAGACTGAATTGCAGCATCCAATGCAGCGCTTACACTGCCCACACCGTTGTCTCCATAGAACAGTTTATACTCACCACCAATGACAGCGAAGAATGGAATGTATCCGTTCCCATATTGGCCATAGAATGGATCGATATCATAAGAGTAAAAATAGGTTGCTCCATAGGAAGTCCAATTTGTCTCAGAGAGGATATAACAATGACCTGTTCCCTGGTAGTTTTGCCAGATAGTTTCTAATTGCGGCGCCGCCGCAGTACAGCTAGGTCAACCAGTACCTCCCCAGAAAAATACAATCGCTTTTTCAGCATCGATGAGATCGTAAATATTATGTGAAGTTCCAGTGTTATCAGTCCAGCTGAAATTTGATACAACATCCCCTACCTGATATGCAGCAAAAGCTGTTGCTGAGAGAAGTAATAAAAATAAAAGTACAGCTATTTTTTTCATCTGCACCTCCTGAATTTATTTTTTTCATTCGAAATTCCTACAAAAAGTTGTCAAATTTTTCTGCAATTATTTTAAGGTTAAAATTGACCCAATCGAATGGGAAAAAATGGAATATTTATACTAAATCTATCACTAATTAGCTTGTAAATTTTAGATATTCCATTATGAGTGGTGCACATAAAAAAAGAAGCAGGACGAGAAATTCTGCTTCTAAGAAATGTATTAGTTTTTTGAAATTATCTCATTAATATCAATCTTTGGGTTCTTTCAATATCTTCTTTTGTTGTTTTGCATTATTCTATTATTGTACATCGCTTTATTTGCTTCACATTGCCATTTACAGACAACTTGTAAAGATAGACACCTGTAGAAACAAATTTTCCAAATTCATCAGCACCATTCCATTGTGCATTATGATTTCCCGCTGCCATTTGAGTATTCACAATGTTTTTGATTCTTTGTCCTTTTACATTATAAACAGTAATATCAACATCTGCAGGAGTATTCAGAGAGAAATCGATCTGCGTTGAGGTGTGTATGGAAAGAGAAAGAGGATTAGGATAGTTCTGATAAAGCTGAACAAGCACCTGCGCTTCAGGTTCAGGATCAGCACTAACAATGATGTCATCAAGATCTATTTTATATGCGGAACAGCCATACGTCCCGATGACCATAAATCTATCGGGATTGTAGATCTTCATATCAGTAACAGGAACATTTGGAAGCCCTTGAGAAAGACTATACCAGTTCAGTCCCCCATTTTCAGAAAAGAATACACCGGAGTCCGTTCCTACAAATAGTTTATTCTGGATATCAGGATCGATCGCAATGCAGTTCACAGGCATTTCAGGAAGATTTCCACTTATATCCAGCCAGTCCAGCCCAAGATTGATGGATTTGAATACATGTGGAGCTTCTTCATCCCAGCGAAAACCGGAAACAGTTGCATAAATCGTATTTACATTATGAGGATCGAAAGCAACCCTGGTTATCCAGCGAACAGGTAATCCTGCAGAAATATCATTCCATGAAGTTCCACTGTTATTGGAAATGTGTACTCGCCCATCATCGCTACCTGCAAGAATAAGACTTGGATCGAGTTTGGAAATTGCCATTGTTGAGATCGTATGATAGCTACTTCCATCATCACCCTGGGTAAGATCTCCGCTCATTGCCGACCATCCTGATCCACCATTTGTAGTTTTCCATACTCTATACGTGCCAAAGTATAGAATGTCAGGATCGGTAGGGTGCATCACATAAGGCGAAGACCAATTTGTTCTGTCTCCGCTCATTGAATAAGCAATATAGTTAAAGTATGAACCACCATTGGTAGATCTGTACAAGTTGCCCCACTGATATTCTGCAAATATTCTATTAGGATTCGTATAATCTAC
>JAVCDK010000163.1 GCA_030765865.1 Candidatus Celaenobacter antarcticus
CTGTTTCTTTAAATGAAGTAAAGAGCTTTAAAGTTACTAAGTTGGGACATCGTGTGTACAGCGACTTTATAAAGGAAAGAAATGACCTGCGAGGTCGCCCATATTATTGGATCGGTGGGCAGACACCGAAATGGACAGGCGGAGTAGAAACCGATTTCCATGCAGTAGGGGAAAATAGTGTCTCTATAACTCCCATTACGATCGATATGACTAAGTACTCCTACTTCCCACAAATTAAAGAGTGGATTGAGAAGAACGATCTTAAATCTTAATTTATATTTACTTAAGATAATAAATAAGGACTTGTCACAAGTCGCAGAGCTTGTGACAAGTGCGAAAATAATATAATGAAAATAAAGCGAGAGCAATACCATGAAGGGATTATCGTTCATTTTTACAATCGAGTAGTACCTAATGAACTACTTTTTCGTGAAAACAAAGATTATACTCAATTTCTAAAACCATTTAAAAAAAGCGTAAAAGAAATTCCTTCTTCAGTTTACGCTTATTGCCTTATGCCGAATCATTTTCATTTCTTACTGAGGCAAAATAGTAAAATTCCATTGTACAAGATTTTCAACAAAATTTTATCATCTTATGTTCAGAAATATAATATAAAATATATTCGCAAAGGATCGATTTTTGGCCATCCACTTCAGAGCAAGTTGGTTGTTGATGAAGAGCAACTAATAACACTATGCAAATATATACATCTAAATCCTGTGAAGGCGGGACTTGTAGAGGAACCGGATGATTGGGAGTTCTCAAATTATCAAGAGTGGATAGGTGTTCGGTCAGGTGAACTTTTTGATGATTTTATATTGAAGAAAAGTTTTGTTGATGTTGCTGATTATGTTAAGTCGATTAACGAATACAAGCAACAGGTTTTAGAAAAGACATTGTTGGAATTGTTAGATGAAGCGTAAACTAATTAGTGCTGATTTACTTAAGACATGCTCTTCGACATGTCTCAAGAAAATCACTAAGCACTTGTCACAAGTCGTAGAGCTTACGACAAGTACGAATAACTATTTCTCTCTTAACATCCCTTGTAATTTATTAAAATACTCCTTCGATACAATCCGATAATGGGGATTGTAGTATTTATGAAAAGTATCACTGTGATGAAACATTATATTCCCCTCTTTCAGATGTTCAGCCAACTGTGTTTTATCCTGCTCATAATTCGGTAACCCGAGCTCCATTTCTTCGATAACCTGTATGATCTGATCCCATTCTTCGATCCACGATTCCAACGATGGAGGTTCGACGGAATTGGCACTTTCAATAAAAGCAGTTATTAATTCCTGTCCATCGATTATACTGGCACGCACCAGGCACATATTGATGCGGTAAAAATTCTCCTCATATCCAACGGGCTGCCAGAGTACGGAATCGAACTCAGTAGCTGTTTCAAGCTCATGATAAAAATAGGATGCCGCAGATTCTGGATCGCTGATCATGTGCCCCGGACCGAATCGTCCTTGAAAAAAGTTCTTATACAAATCGACCAATGTAGCTTTTGGATGGAGTGATAATTCCTGTCGAATCGTTTGTATGATAGACTCTTTTGTTCTTATATCTATGCCTTTTTTTGAGCATGAGATGCTGAGAAGAAGTCCAATGAAAAGGGGAATAAGTACACGATGTGATTTTTTCACAAGAAATCCCTATGCTGTGTAAACGTGTACATTTTCCATTCAGAAGTTTTTGTTTCGCTCGGTGGACATTGCGTTAGAATCCGGCAGCAATAGCAAAAGCGCTTGCGGTCCAGCTTCCAACCACTATCGCAGCAGCGGCGATGTAATAGGACAGCGACTTCTTTTTCAGGGTGAGTTCAGAGTCGCGCAGCCATACGCCGATCCGGTATCCCAAAGGGAAGAGTACAGCGGAAAAAGCTGCCCACACCAGTCCTTCTACAGCCATAAATGACACAAAACCATGGGATCGATTGAAGGACAATAAATAATTGCACGGAGCCAGCCGCATGCCCGCAAAATAGAAAATTCCGGCAGCAAGCAGCGCAGCTGATGTTCCACATGCTATTTGCATCAGACGATTCCCCGCCAGTTTTCGTCTCGCAAGGTACACGACTCCGGTCACGGCAAATCCTTCGAGCATCACTGCCACACAGGAGTTCACTTTGCACATAACCGAAACACCGAGAATGGGTACAACCAATTGTTTGCACAAGACAGCAATAATGGGTATCAATAAAATTATGCCCATCCGCATGAAAGCTCCAACTGCGACGGCGATCAATCCGATACCGATACCGGCAAGAATGCCTGCCCGAAAGGGTATTCCCGTCATGCGTATTGCACCGCTTAGGACCACCTCTGACAGTCCCCATAAGGAACCTAACACTGCGATGACGAGCAAGACATCGGTCAGTTGGTTTTTTTTGAGTACCTCTGCTTTGGTTTTCATATATTTCTCCTGCTTCGTTTATCATGTAACATGATATGACTTATTTTGAGTGAAAACTTACTGTCAATTTTTATTAAAATTTGGGATATTCCGAAAATCACGGAGAGAATATTGTTGCACGCAAAGCACACGAAGGAAATACATAACGCAGAGATCGCAGAGCTTGTGATAAGTTCGAAACAAATTGGTATTACGGATAATTAAAATAATGGTTTTTTGTCCAATAAGGATCGTTCAATGGGGACATTGAGTCCATATTTCACCGAAACGTTTTTAACTAAATTGAAATACCAGTCTGGTGAAGTTGGAGCAATATAAACCTTACTTATAAGTGTATTAAGATCTACTTGGACCAAACGTCCAGTCTCAGGATTGTCTCGTTTGTAATCAATGGTAACTTTGGCCTCAATTGGTGAGTTTAATGCCGGATTATCTCTGCCAACACGGTATATTTTATCTCCAGTTGGCATTTCATGAATAAGTGCTCTTAGCTCATTTTCGTGTTGGAATGATTTCCTTTTGTGTACATAATTAAAAAAATTAGAACCTTCTGGCATCCAATCTTTTTCATAATCAATATAGTGTACAATACCAACAAATATTCCCTCTGAAAGGTTGTTAAATAAATTAGAATAGGTGGTTTTAATCGCAATTGCTTCGTTTGTTTGAGAGTAAAGTTTCCACATTGCAGCAGATTCACTATTATTCATATGCCAACAGTTGATATATGTCCATTTTCTAGCTGAATAATTAATATTGGAGAGTATTTTAAACATACTATCTGATATCTTATTCCCATAAATCTTCGGGCGTAACTTAATATTTGCATAAGAGATTGCGCCTTCATAAGGATCATCAAGAATATCTGCTCGAGCGAAGAATAAAGAGCTTTGATCTAAAAGTGACACATATTTCGCGAAATCCATATATCTCCAAATGCAAATATTAATGTCACGTGGAGCTTGGAATATTGGATGGTTAGTAGCTGGCATTTTAATTACACTTCCTATAAATTACTATTATAATTTCGCTATCTAGCGTAATACCATACTTATTTCCACACTTCATAACACACTTCCATATAAATTTATTTCTTTCACATTCGAAACAGCACAAATAAGGTATCCCCTGTCAACAATTTTTCAAAAAAGATTGCCAAGATTTAGTGGTAGAAAAATCTTGTTACATGATGTACTTAAGATGTGCACTTCGATATGTCTCAAGTACATCTTAATAGAGTATTTGTCACAAGATTAAAACTCTTTGCATAACCGGCTGGCAATGGAGCGCAGAGGAATTGCCAGTCCGAGTTAATTCGGTTGTTAGGCATTATTCATCTCAGTTTCTGCTCAATGCTGGTTAGAATTTGGTTCTCTACTGATCCATTTGAATGGGCTACTATCCATGATTTAGATACATTGTTTTCAAAAGCCTCGTAATGTGCATTAATCGTAATCATCGTCTTACCTGGTTCAGATTCGATAGCCATAATTCGCATGTTCATGCGTAACCCAGCCCAGGTGGCAAAGAAACCTCCTGGTGGGAAAACATACCTTTCCATACCTGAATTATTTAAGCCGACTGGCATTTGAACAAATTGGGTGGTGATTAGACCACTTTCCTTTTCTATAGCCTGAACTGGGTAATTCAGCCCCACTTCTGCAACCAACAAAGGCCAAACTTTATCTTTGGACGCTAGAATAACAGCTGATGTTCTCTGAGCTTGTAATGGCGACTTCGGCATTGTAGCACAGCCGAACATCAATACCGTTATTGTAAAAATCACAAAGAGAAATGCCATTTTTTTCATCTTGATCTCCTTTCGCTATTAAAGCCTAACTATGTATGAAAACGCCAAGAAATATAATATCATCCTTATTTCCACACTTCATAATAAACATCCATACAAATTTATTTTAACAACATACGTATCAGCACAGATAATGTATTTACTGTCAATAATTTTACAAAAAAGGTTGCCAAGATTTGGTATAATAAAATTTTTGCTTCATAATAAAAATATTCATATGAAAAATCAGTAACAAGAGAATAAAATTCTGAATGGACTACACGAAGCAACGAAATAATATGGTCGAGCACCAGATTAAAGCACGTGGCATTACTGATGAACGGCTTCTGGACGCCCTAAGAAAAGTGGAGCGGCATTTGTTCATTCCGGGACATTCAGATCATTTTGCTTATAGTGATGGTCCTATGTGTATTGGAGAAGGGCAGACCATTTCGCAACCCTACATCGTAGCTCTTATGCTTGATATGCTGAAGATAAAACCCGAGGATATTGTGCTGGAGATCGGCACCGGCTCAGGTTATCAAACAGCGATAATAGCTGAGATTGCTGGTGAAGTTTATTCTGTCGAGAGAATTCCCTCTCTTGCGAGAAATGCGAGAAAAATATTGGATACATTAGGATACTCAAATATTAAAATCCAACAAGGTGACGGAACGATCGGCTGGAAACCTGAGAAGGAAAACGAGAAGGATATTACTTTTGATGCAATTATCGTATCCGCTGCAGCCCCCTCTATTCCGGAAGGTCTTCTAACTCAGCTTAAAGAAGGTGGGCGCCTTGTGCTGCCTTGCGGAAGCAGATTTGTACAGGACTTGGTATGTGTGAGAAAAGAAAATGGGAATATCATAAAAGAGAATTTCGGTGGATGCCAATTCGTGCCACTTATCGGAGAGCAGGGATGGTAAAAATAAAATTCTTTACATTTTTTCTGATACTACTGCTGACGATACCGATATTACTTTACAGCGATGAACAACCAGATGAACAGGAAAAACAGGCGAAATTCACCAAATTTTTTAAAGAGAAGAATTTGTCAGATGAAGCTGTTATCATTTCGCTCGCTGCGCTTCCAATTTTTGAACTCAGAGGAGCAATCCCCTGGGCAATTCATCATTATGAGATGCCATGGTATAAAGCATATCTACTTGGGGTTTTTGGCAATTTTCTACCGATTCCTCTCATTCTTCTTATTCTTAAATATGGGCTGGACCTGCTTTCAAGAATTCCTTTCTTCAGGAAATTCTT
>JAVCDK010000137.1 GCA_030765865.1 Candidatus Celaenobacter antarcticus
CAAGCTCCCCACGTTCCTCCTGCGTCAGCACAAGTCGATACTTTACCTTTGGCATAATGAACCTCCTTCTTTTGGAGATCATTATGACATATTCTATCTAACATATCAAGCGTGACATGACACTAGGCACAATCGGCTCAAGCGGAACCGGAACAGCGCTCTTACGTCCGTCAAATTCATACCAAGACACTACATAACCTCTCTAGTTTCACAGTACGATTCGTTTCTTGGTTGCATCGTGCGGTTCATTTTCGATGCCAACTCAGAAATATTAGATGCGTCAGAGAAGTCTATTCCATTCACAGAGCTTCAAAAGTTTGACACAATAAGGGCCGCCAGTGACTACATAATAGAAAAAGAAGTGGAAGCGGTCATTCGAAAAAGTGTGGTTGAACAATTTAAGTGGCTCAAGGAAAAACTTAAAATTCCCTTTACTAAAAATTTGAAATCATGGCCCGTATTTGTGGAACTGAATGAACGTAGAAATTTATTTGTTCACTGCGATGGCTACGCATCTTCTCAGTATATAAAATGCTGCTCTGAGCATAAGTGCAAGTTGGACTCAACGCTTAAAATTGGAGATCAGTTGGGAGTTGACCCTGATTATTTTCGAGAGGCATACAAGTGCGTGTACGAGATAGGTGTAAAAGCAGCGCATGTTGTATGGAGAAAACTTTGCTCGACTTATATTGAAGATTCCGACGACAATATTATTAACCTCACGTTTGATCTAATTCAGAATAAGCAGTACGATTTGGCAATCAGACTGCTTGATTTTTTCACTGGCCCCACATTCAAACACTCCAGCGAGACCAATAAGCTGATAATGATTGTCAATCTTGCCCAAGCCTATAAATGGGACGGAGACGGCAAGTCTTGTAAAAAAGTAATTGACCAAATTGATTGGAGCGCTTCGGAAGATAGGTTTAAGTTAGCCGTTGCTGTCCTACGTGATGATTATGATCAGACTTATGATTTGATGAAACGATTGAGGCACGATGAATATTTTCATAAGAGTTACTATAGGAATTGGCCACTTTTTAAACAACTCCGGAAAGAAGAAAAATTTCCTGATGTGTTCGAGGAGTGCTATGGCGAGCCGTTTAATATACAAAAGGAAACCCAGGAGAATGTGAAGCTGAGTGGCAAGCCAGCCGACGTATCGGATCAGCATGAAACGCTACCTGCCTTCCAATAAGCTTATTGGTAACGGTTACACTAAGAAATCCGCTGTTTTCCCTTTGCCCTTGCTTCTCTCGACTTCAGGAAGGATATATTAAATTGTAGGTATTCGGGAGGTCTTATACGGCTAAATCGCTGTGTTTAGGTTATTATACAAGATACATATAAACACTGTTCGGCGTAGAAGAATATGATGTTGAGAAAAAATACTCATTAGAATAATAATTTAAAATTTAAGGATGAATAGATATGGCGTTTTACCCTCCAGTAACAATTGCGAGTGTTATACAAAAAATTGAATATCAAACCTTACTCCTTCCTGCTATTCAAAGGGAATTTGTATGGAGTCATGACGAGATAGAAATATTATTTGATTCTTTAATGCGAGATTACCCTATAGGTTCTTTACTTCTTTGGAAAGTAAATGGTGAAAACAAACAATTTAACAGATTTTATTCAATTCTAAGGAAATTTAGAGAGAAATATTGCACACACTGTGAAGAGGTGAACACATTAACTGTTCCTGATTTTGAGGCTGTTCTTGATGGACAACAAAGACTTACTGCTTTGTATATAGGCTTAAAGGGATCTTATGCATATAAAAAACCTCGAGTTCATTGGGTAAACAATGAGTATGCACTTCCTACACAAAAGCTGTATCTAAAAATTACTGAATATGCTCCTCAAGATGATACAGAAAATAATGTGACTGATGACGATGGACGTTTATATGATTTTCAATTTTTGACAAAAGACGATCTAGAGTGCCTTCAACCAAAGGAATGGTTTGAAGTTGGAAATATTCTGGGATTACAAGGAACCTTTAAACTAAATCAATATATTAAAGAAAACGAGTGGGAGGACAATGAATTTGTCAATGAAACATTGAGTAAATTGCATGATATTATTCATGTAAACCCTATAATCAACTATTACCTTGAAGATGATCCCGATTACAATAAAGCTCTAAATATATTTATTAGAATCAATAGTGGTGGCGAAAAATTAGATTATTCGGATTTAATAATGTCAACTCTCATTGCTAGTTGGGCAAATGCTCGGGAAGAAATAAATAATGCAATTGATGAAGTATGGAATTCGTATGGCTTTGAAATTAATAAAGATCTGATATTGCGTGCATATTTGCTCATATTCAGCAAAGATATTAAATTTAGAGTTTCAAATTTCACATCTGAAAATGCAAAAGAATTTGAAAAGCATTGGGATGAGATAAGAAATTGTGTTGTAATAGCTTTTGAGTTAATTCGTGACTTTGGCTACACAGAACAAAGCCTGACATCTAAAAACGCAGTTCTTCCTATTGTCTATTATCTGTTTGTTTCAAAAAAATCGAAAAATTATACTCGTAAGGAAGTCGCCTATAAGGATGATTGGGGAACCATAAAAAAATGGTTCCATGCTGTATTATTACATCGTATTTTTGGCGGGCAGGCTGATGCCATTTTAAAAGTAATTCGTGAACCAATCAAAAAATCAATTGAAGAAAATGAGCCATTATTTCCAGCTCAGGCAATTGCCGCTCGGCTAACTAAAACAAGGAAAAGTATCACAGTAGATGATGAGTTTATAGAAAACCTTCTTTATACCAGGTACGAAGACAGATACGCTTTTCCCATTCTCGCACTTCTATATCCAAATCTCGATTATAAAAATGGAGATTTCCATAAAGACCATATACATCCAAAAACTATATTTACCAAAAGTAAATTGAAGAAAGCCGGTATAGTCAGCACGTCTAATGATCCAGATTGGTATTTTGCCAACTCAGACTTTTATAATGGAATTGTAAATTTGCAAATGCTGGATGGGAATCAAAATATCTCAAAAGGAGTCAAGTCATTGTCTGAATGGGTTTCTAAATCTTCAGTGGATTTGGAGAAACAAATCATTCCTAATATCTTGGAATTAGAAAGATTTACTGAATTTGTAGATGCTCGCTGGCAATTATTGAAAAGCAAATTAAAGGCTGCTCTTACTTTTTAAGCAAACGCGAGGAAACGGCAAGAATCGCCGAACACTTGCATTCACCAGTCGGCAAGAAGCGCAGCGGCGCTGACGCGGGAAGCTTGGGTGGGCCGCTGGTGATGCAGGACGTTTTACTGATTCCCAAAAGTAATCTACTACGAGCAGGTCAAGTCAAGATTTGTTTGTTACAGGAAGAAGTTAGCGTCGAAAGATGGACAGTTAAAATCCCCGTAATCCATTGATTTTGCGGGTAAGCCACATTGGGCTCAAAAACATCCGACTAGCTGATTATTAATCAGTTTACCCCTTTATTGTATTATGTGCTTAACTGTCTGATATCTGATATCATTATGGTTTCTGGAGTGTTTTGTTGCATAAACAGTAGATAACAATAGAAATCAAAGGGGTTGCGATTTCTCGCAACCCCTTTGATTATATGGAGCCGATGAGCGGATTTGAACCGCTGACCTACTGATTACGAATCAGTTGCTCTACCAGCTGAGCTACATCGGCTTTTTTACGACTCAAAAAACGGATTTCTATCTTAACGTATCCACATTGTCAAGAAATTAGCGGTTGCTTTTTCTCTGTATCCATGCCTGCCCGACAGACGTACGAGACCGATTTGAACGATTCTATGTGTGGCATGCTGTAACGATTCTCTGATTAATCACACAAGTTTTCTTTTACCCCCTTCTGATTCGATACCTTCGCCTTGACTTTCATCGTTGTTTTGGTAATATCTTCATAATGTAAGATGTATGAATGGTTGAGAAACAGGTTATAAAATTCAGGAAAGCGGGATTGCATAGAAAATGCCGTCAAGAGCACAAAGATACAGAAGCTGGGTGGAAGTAGATCTGGACAGTTTCAGACATAACTGGAACGAAATACAAAGGTTGGTGAGATCCGGCGTAAAGGTGCTTCAGGTAGTGAAGGCGGATGCGTATGGCCATGGGGCGATTTCGATATCAAAGGCAGCCTTAAAAAACGGTGTGTACGCCCTTGGTGTCGCCAACGCCGATGAAGGTATGCAGCTTCGGGTCGGCGGGATAGATGCACCCATTATATTGCTGAGTCCTTCCACAGTTCATGAAATTGATGAAATAATCAAATACGATCTGACCCCTTCTGTTTCAGATGTCCATTTCGCTGTCGAACTCAACAGAAAACTGATTGAAAGAAATGCGCAACTTCCCGTTCATATTGAAATTGATACGGGGATGGGCCGGAGCGGGACTATATACAGTGACGCGATCGCCATGATCAGGAGTATCCTTGACCTTCCCGGCATAGTGGTGGAGGGCATATTCTCCCACCTCTCTGTCAGTGAACGTAAAGACGATGAATATAACTTTTTCCAGTGGAAACTGTTTGAGAAGATTGTAACAGGGTTGGAAAAAGACGGGATATATATTCCTATAAAACACATATCCAACAGCGGTTGTGTCCTCAACTTCTCCCGGTTCAATCTGGATATGGTGCGCCCCGGGATTATGACATACGGGGTATATCCCTCATCCGATATGGCTCCGGAGGTGGATCTGCTACCGGTAATGAGTTTCAAGACGACAGTTGTAATTCTAAAGGATTTTTCTGCGGGGCACAGCATAGGTTATGGCAGGTCTCATATCACAAAAAGCCCTGCCCGGTTTGCGATAATACCCGTTGGGTATGCGGACGGGTATGGCTTTATTATGTCGAATCAGGGGCACGTTCTTATAAGGGGGGAAAGGGCGCCCATTGCAGGGCGCGTTTCCATGGATATGTGTACAGTGGATGTTACTCATATACCTGAATGCGAAATAGGCGATGAAGTTGTCTTGATGGGGATGCAGGGGGAAGAATATATTTCGGCCAGTGAAATTGCCGGAAAGTCCGGGACGATAAGCTATGAAATTCTGTGTGCACTGGGCAAGAGGGCCCCTCGCGTGTTTGTGAATAAGGGAAAATCAGATACGGTTGAACCTAAGTTGAGAAGGATTTTTATACCGGGCGAGTAGAAATCCATTGCCAGGATTGACAATATGATACGTGGTTGTCTCCAGGCCAGGACCGGGGATGCTGAGAGTCGGGATTAGATTACGCGGCATGCCCTCCGAAATCATAACCATGCAAGCGAAAGGAATTCTTTCGTTTGGGAACATATTACTGTATGGTCAGAAAGGAAATAAGATACTGGCAGGATTGCCGGATGATGGCCTGAAAAAAATACATGGTGTGGCGGTAAGGGCTTTTTCTGTGCTTGATTTGAAGGCTTA
>JAVCDK010000114.1 GCA_030765865.1 Candidatus Celaenobacter antarcticus
AATGTCATCTGCATTTACACGAGCATGTGGTTATAATATCAAACGATTAGTTTATCTGAAATACCTCGAAAACCTTGAAATTGATTTAGAAACAACCTGACCTCATAATATTGTCCCAAAGCCGGTTCAATATCACTAATTATAAATGTAAATAAGGTCATGGTGAGAAAAAAATGAAGACAATAAACTATGTAATACTAGCATTTTTAGTCATAGGTTTTTTATGGAATTCAGCCGTTTTTTCTACACAGGCAACTATTACTTCTCCGGATGTCCAACTTCTAAAATATGATCCGCTTCCTGCAGAGGCAGGAGCATACGTCAATGTATGGATAAAAATAGAAAATACCGGATCATCAAGTCTAAGAGATGTTATCTGTACCTTGGTTGAAGAATATCCTTTTTCCCTTGACCCTAATGAGAATGCAAAAAGAGATATAGGCACTCTCCCAAAGGATGATTGGTCTATTCTTCAGTATAAGGTACGAGTGGCAGATGATGCAGTCAGTGGATGGAATGAACTGGCTCTTAATTGTAGTACAAATCAAGGAAAAACGTCTAAGACATTTGAGATAAACATCAAATCAGGCTCAGCATTTGCCGTAGGTTCTATCACAGCAGATCCATCGAAAATGACATCAGATATGAAGGATGCCAAGCTTACTGTGGAAATCCAAAATGTTGGAGAAGCAGATGCTAAACTCATCACCGTTCAACTCAATCCACCTGTTGGCTTTACACCAAGTGAGAGTTATTCTGATAGGGTGAATCTCGGGACAATTGAAAGTGGTAGTAGTAAAAACGCAGTATTTTACCTTGACGTTGCTGAGAATGTGCTTCCCGGGGCACATAATGCGAGTATCACGATTCAATATGGTATAAATGGTAAGTATGTGTCAAAAGAACTCCCGCTTCAACTCTTTATAAAAAACTCTGCATTATTTAAAATAGAACAGGTACAAACAAATCCCACTCCTCTTGCCGTAGGATCAAAAGCGGAGGTTAAAGTGACACTAAAAAATATTGGATATGAAGAGGCAAAGAGTGTTTCTCTTCGGATCTACAAAAAATCTGATCAACCATTTGAAATTAATGATAACTATGATTATATCGGAAATCTACAACCGAATGAATCATCTATTGCCATTTTTCAAATGGATGTCAGTGATACCGCCGATATAAAAGACTATTTACTTGATGTTGAATTTCGTTATATTAACGGCGATGAAGTGAACCTTGTTGCAAAAACCATATCTGTGGAGGTGGGCACTGGAAAAGGACTAAACCTTCTCTTCTTCGTTGTACCTGTTATCGTTATCGGTATCATTGTGCCTTGTTACATATACTATAGGAGAGAAAAATCCTAATTATCTTTTTAGAACATTATTTTGACTATGATATGAAAATATGTGTGTAGATCAGTATGATATCAGATGAAAAAACGATCTGGCAAAAAATATTTGCAAAACTCGCAAGGATTCAATGTAAATACACAATACCAGTTTTCATAGTGTTTATCCTCTTCACCTCTCTTATGATTGTTGGTTTTTCAAATATTACACTGCAAACCGATATAAGTAAAGAACTCCCGCAGGAGTTGTTAGCTCCGCAAAAGGAATCTGATAATGAGCTTGGCGGCAATGAAGCATTGCTTATTCTTGTCTATATCGATAAAGAAAATACCTTTCAAAACAACATAGCAGATATCAGAGACTCTCAGGTTATTTGCAGTATCGCCGATTTACACGAGCGTTTAATGGATAATCCTCGAATTACTTCTGTCACCTCGATAGCTTCGATATTTACATCTATCGAAATTCCAGAGACAAAGGATGGCATCATATATATTCTTCAACAGGTGCCTCAATCCAACCAGTTCTTCAATAAGGATTATTCTGCAACAACTATGTATGTATATACTTCTGGTGTTGATAGCGATGAGAAGATTGAGCGCCTTGTTACTGATATTCAACAAGAGATCGATAGTGTAGAAAAACCTTCCGGGCTGAAAACGAGTGTGACTGGAGACGCACAGACAAGGAATGACCTTTGCCATTTAATGAGAGAGGACATGGTATTGACCATGATGATTGCGATTGTTCTTATTGTTCTATTCCTCATCTGTATTTTCCGAAATGCAACAAAGGTTCTCCTTACAATGCTCCCGTTGATATTTGCTCTTGTATGGATTTTTGGAACCATGGGTCTTTTAAATATGCCGATTTCAATAGTTACTATTGCAATTGGGGCGATGATCATTGGTCTTGGTGTGGAATACGGATTATTCTTGTTCCGGCGATATGCTGAAGAGCGTACAAGAGGCGTATCTGCTGAAGAAGCGGTATCTACTGCAGTCCCTATGATGGGACCTGCGATTTTTGGGTCGTCGACCACCACCATTGCAGGCTTTCTATCCCTCGTTTTGGCAACGATGCCTATGATACGAAGTCTCGGGTTTCTTCTTGCGCTTGGGATTCTCTATTCATTGATATCAACGTTATGTTTTGCGCCGGTACTGTATCTGCTTGTTGATAAAATCTCAAAAAGAATGAAAAGAAAAAAAGGAGAAAATGGGAGGCATACAGGATCCTCCGTCTCTCATCTCCAAAGAGTTATACTCGAAAAATATGCACATTTTATTGTAAAAAAACCAACGGCTGTGCTATTGGTTGTATTTCTCATCACGGGTTGTAGTTTAATTGGTATAGCAAATATACACTCAACAGGGATGAACTATGCAGATATGCTTCCTAGTAGTATGGAATCGGTTCAAGCCTTGGAGTTGTATCAGGAGGAATTTGGAGCGGATTCTTCAGTACTGTCGATTTCGCTCAGGGTAGACCCAAAGTATGGTTCCTCAAATGAAGTGAGAGATATCCGGGATCCTAGAGTTATCCTTTATCTAGATAGGTTAGAACAGCAAATAAAACAATTAGATGGCGTTGTCTCGGTGTACTCTCTTGCAGCTCTCTTGAAAGAAAACAATAATGGAAGTCTTCCACAGAACGGAGCGGAAATCATTCATCTTATGAAGACAGATATGCAAGTTACTACTACTTTACCATCTACTCTTGAGGTTCTTTCATCTGCAGCAGAAGGAATTGGAAAAATACAGCAAGGTATTCGCACCGATGAGTTACAACAAATGACTGCAGGGTTTGAACAACTTATTGATGGAGTAAACATCCTCAATACCAGCCTCCTCTTAGTAAGGAATGGTACTTACAGCGAAGCGGACGCATTAGGAAATATTTCTGCAGGGCTACAGGATATTACTGATGGATTGGAAACGATTAATTCTAATCTCCTCCTGATGCAATCCGGTTTGTCATCCCTTTCCTCGTTAGACATGTCTCAACTCACGTTCCTTATGGATTTACTTCAAACGGAAATCATGAGCTCTAGTGCGAATGCGACACAACAGACAACAATGCTGACATATTTAGGAGGAATACAACTCGGTGTGAACACATTAGTGAGTAGCATTGAGGAAAACGCTTCACTGATGGCTTATGGGCTTGGACTGATTTCTGAAAATATTACTGTGATTGCCGATGCATTAGACGAAATTCAGGGTGGAGGTACGCAGCTTCAAGATGTTTCCACACAATTGGGCGATGGACTGATAAACATATCTGGCGGCATCGGTGTAATAAAGTATGCATTAATTGAAATAAACACCAGCGCATCACAGTACGGATCTCAGTTCACGGCACTCGACGATTCTCTCGGAGAAATAAAAGATGCGCTCGATTATGTAATCCAATACGAAACAATATTCGGAGAACAAACGGATGCTTCCGATGAAATCCATAGCAATACTTTCGAACAATACATAAGTGATGATTATTGTTTAACAGTAATTCGAGTCCAACATGTACTAATGGATGAGAAACAATCTAATGATTTTATCAACAATGTTAATTCAATCGTGGATGAAAATGAACGACCAGTTGGCACTACAGTAAATATCTTCAGTTATAACATTTTTTTTAAAGAACTAGAGGAACAGATCATACCAATTATGTCAGGTACTGCCATAACTGCATTATTTGCTATATTAGTTATCGTGATCCTGCTCTTTTTTTCGATCCGATATGGTCTCATTTCTTTGCTGGCTATTGGTCTTGGTCTCGTATGGGCAGTTGGTATTCAATCGTTTGCTGGGATTGAGATGACCTTTATCACTTCTGCAGGGATTGCTATGATAATGGGGGTTGGAATCGATTTTGGCATACAGATAGTAACAAGATTTAGGGAAGAATTGAAGAAGCATGATCTTGAATATGCTCTCTCCGAAACCATGGTTCATATAATTGGTTCTATGACAATCACAACTTTTACAATACTTTTAGGTTTTAGAGCTATGACTATGGGGAGGATTATTTTTATTAGTGGTCTTGCGAATATGTTTAGTATTGGCGTTTTAACATGTTTTGCTGCTGCAATCACAATTATACCAACTGCCCTTGTATTTAATGAAAAATACAAAACTTAGGTGCTGTGTGGCATGATTCGGGAAAAAAGTCCTAGCTTCCGCTCATACTTCAATTTTTTGTTTTATTATGTGTAATCGCGTAATTGTTGATATGTCCAGAACTTTAATTTCGCTTCATGATACATATTCCGTTTCTTATTGCTCATGATCTCTTCTCCGAACATTCGTTTTACTGCAGAAAAGATCCCTTCACTAGCTGGCCAACGGTACCCATATCCTTTTTCCTTCGCCCACTGTTTATACTTCTTCTTTTTATAATTCCGAACCTCACGTGGTCTTGGTCCAACATTTTCAGCCCTTCCCTTCTCCCAACGTATGTGCTGTATCATTATCTGTTGCATCGTGATTATCACACACTATAACCTTCAGATCTTGCACCTCTAAAACAGAAAAAAGCAATATCCTATTTAAACAACTACTCAAAATCATTCAAAAAGAAGGTGCTTTATTCATGAACAACGAAATAGGCTCTAATCATCTCTTTTGCTAAAAATTATTTTTTTATGATGCAATTCGATTTGCTTTTCCGAATAAGGCATTGTCGATTGCGTTGAATGCTTTTCGTTCAATTCTAGTTGCATGGAGTTCCGAATCAAGTTCATTTGAAAACAAGATTACTGCAATGTCATCTTTGGGAATAATAGTGACAAGAATATGGACTCCGACATAGCCGCCACTATGACCGTATTCGCCTTTGCCGATTAATTTATTGGTGATTGTCCATCCTAATCCATAATTGTATTTGTCTTCTGGTGAGAAATGAGCAGTATGCATCATTTCAACTGTTGATTCTTCAAGTATGCGAACTCCATTCCACACTCCACCATTCATATGGGCAATAATAAAATGAGAGAATTCCTCAACTGTTGTTCTTAATGTTATGGCTGGATGGAGAACATAAATGCC
>JAVCDK010000018.1 GCA_030765865.1 Candidatus Celaenobacter antarcticus
GTATGGAACGCGAAAAGTTGAATTTTTTCAGTGACCTGCTTATGGAGGAACGAAAAAAAGTTGTGAAGATCATCGAGGGTATTGATGAGAACTGGAGTAAGAACATTCGGGATGCGGTCGGCAATGTCTCCTCATACGCCACGCACTTAGCAGACCTGGGATCTGATTCCGATGAAAGAGAAAAAGAAACATATATGCTCGATCGGGAATTAAAAAACCTGAAAAATATTGATAACGCACTCAAACGAATAAACGAAAAAACGTATGGGGTCTGCAACTATTGTGGTGAGGACATTTCATATCAGCGCCTGAAAGCGATCCCCTATGCAGAGCTTTGTATTGGCTGTAAAAGGAATGAAGAAAGGATAAATAACAATCATAAACAATAGATCTGGTTATAGAAAATATCTGCTGCTATTTTTATTATTCCTTGCTCTTGATCAGATCTCAAAAATGGCAATCAGAAACCTGTTTCCAAAACCCGATATGCACTCAATCCCTGTTTTTGGAAATTTTTTCCGGCTTACATTTGTAGAGAATCACGGCGCTGTCTTCGGCATTGATCCCAAGCTTGGAAATCTTACGAATATAATTTTATTACTATTACATATTATTGCAATTACTGTAATCATTTATTTATTTATAAAGAACAAGCATTCGCTGCCAAGATTCAGCTTTACGCTTATCCTGAGTGGTGCATTTGGCAATCTTATCGACAGGATATTTTTTGGTAAAGTAACTGACTTTCTTGACGTTGATTTTTTAAATCTAACTATAGGTAAATGGCAAATTGACCGATGGTATGTCTTCAACATTGCAGACTCCTGCATAGTTGTCGGCGTTATCCTGTTAATTATATATTATCTTTTTGTAGAAAATTCTGCGAAAGAAGAAGAAATATTGGAGAAAGAATGAAAAGTAAATTTTCGCTCATATTTTTAGTAGTATGCATGTCCACCTCGTTGCTTATTGGAACAACGGTCTACGACATCCAATACACGACTATTGCTGGAGATGGCACCTATCCCTCGCTCCTCGTTGGACAGACTGTAACTGTAACTGGAATTGTTACCGCAGCAGGTGTTTCAGGTTATGATGATAATTTTTTCATCTCGTCCACTACAGGTGGTGCATGGAACGGCATCTATGTGTATTATGCCTCGACCGATGTTAGTGTAGGTGATGAGGTGGAAGTGACCGGAGATGTTCAGGAATATAGTGGCTATACTGAACTTGCTTATGCGTCAAATGTTACAATCTTGAGTACCGGAAATGAAGTACCGCCAGCTAGTTCGGTTAGCACCGGCGATCTTTCTGAACCTTCTACAGGTGAACCTTATGAGGGATGCCTGGTGAAGATTTCAAATGTGACAGTGACTGAGGAACCAAGTTCTTATGGAGAATGGTTTGTTGACGATGGTTCGGGAAATTGTCAGATCGATGACGGTATCTATACTTATAACGACCCAACAATTGGTGAAACCTTTGCATCAATCACAGGTGCAGTGGATTACTACCCCAGTGAATACGGGATCAATCCTAGGGATGCTGATGATTTTGTTACTTCTGGCGGAGATACAACACCACCCACAATAAATTCTGCTAATGCTTCAAACGAAACAACTGTGGGTATAATTTTCAGTGAAGGTTTGGACCAAACAACTGCAGAGACCCTATCAAACTATTCAATTTCACCTGCTCTTTCAATTTCTGATGCAACTCTTCAAAATAATAATCAAGTAATTCTTACAACCGGTTCTCAGGAATCAGGTACAGCTTACACGGTCACAGTCAATAATGTAGAAGATCTGAACGGAAATGTTATAATAGCGAACAGCACAGTAAATTTTACCGGCTATACTCCCGGAAGCGGACCTGACCTCTTCTTCTCGGAATACATTGAAGGCAACTCACAGAATAAAGCTCTGGAAGTGTATAATGGCTCAGGCGCAACAGTGGATCTTTCAAATTATAGAATTGCTCAATCAGTGAATGGTACCGGTTGGCTATATTGGCATGAATTTCCTGCGGGTTCGACTATTGCAGATGGAGATGTATGGGTCATGACAACCGATGAAGCTGATGCTCAGTTACAAGCTGTTGCAGATGAAATACTTTCCTATCCCAGTGTAGTCCACCATAACGGTGACGATGCTCGTGGTCTTGAGAAAACCACCGATGAGGGTACTACCTGGACTCTTATTGATATTATAGGAAATCCAGATGAAGATCCAGGTGACGGTTGGGATGTCGCAGGAACTCCTTCTGCAACAAAGGACCATACACTTGTTCGTAAATCATCAGTTACTGAAGGTACTACTGACTGGACAACTTCTGCAGGTACAACTGCTGAGAATTCACAGTGGATCGTTTATCCTGTTGATACATTTGAATATCTTGGAGCGCATGGTGAGAATGATACAACTCCACCTACTTTAGCAAGTGCGTATGCAACTTCAGCAACTGCAGTCGAAGTAACATTTGATGAGCAGGTTGATCAAACTACTGCTGAAACTATTGCAAATTATTCTATCGGGAACCTGACGATTACTGATGCCATACTTCAATCGCTTGGTAAAACTGTTGAACTTATTACTACTGCTCAGGATGAAGTATACAATTATACTATTACTGTAAATAATGTCGAAGACCTTGCCGGCAATGTAATATTACCAAACAGTACTATAGGTTTTACCGGCTATGAAGAAGGACCATCCGAAGGTCAGCTGATCTTCTCAGAATATATTGAAGGTTCAAGTAATAGCAAAGCCCTCGAAATATACAATGCTTCATCTCAGACTGTTTATCTCGATAATTACCGTGTTGTTAGTTCTTATAATGGAAGTGGATGGAGCACTTCGTTATACAATTTCCCTGTCGGTGCTACACTCGCAGCAGGTGATGTATGGGTTATTGCAAATGAAGAATCAGCACAGACAATTCTGGCAGTTGCTGACGACATACTTGCATATAATGCAGGCGGTTATGTAGTGAGCTTCAATGGCAATGATGCCCGTGGAATTGAGATGACAACTGATGGTGGTGCTACTTGGATACTTATTGATGTAATTGGAATTTCCACCGAAGATCCGGGTACAGGATGGTCAGTTGCAGGAACTATAAGTGCTACACTGGATCATACCCTGGTAAGAAAAACTGCAGTACAGGGAGGAAATACTGACTGGACATCTTCTGCAGGAACCAGCGAAGGTGACTCGGAATGGATCGTGTATCCTATTGACACCTTTGATTACATTGGTTCGCACGGCGGAGGAGTGGGCGGTAATGTTGTAATATCAAACCTTGATCCCGCTCCGGGTGAAGCAGTAACAGTTACTCTTACGTTTACAGACTCTCTACAAAATCCAATTCTCTATTGGAATACTGTACGCCAAAATCCTTTCAGCCAGATCGCGATGAGTCCGGCAAAGGATTACTCGTGGGAAGTCAAACTGCCAGGACAAGATGCAGGGACGGTCGTATTTTTCTATATTGCTGCGGAAGATGCAGAACAGAATATGCTCTACTTCCCCGAAGATGCTCCAGATGAAGTTTTTGAATATGATTATGCCATAACTGATTTTTCTGCAATCCTGAAAGTACCTCATTATACATTCTGCCCCACTCTTGGGGAAACCTTCCAAATCCAGTTCCATTCACGTACAGGCGATAAAATTGTTTTACGATTATATAATAGTGAGGGTGTGCTCGTGAACACATTCACGAACGAAATGTCTACAGGTATGCACACATTTGAATGGGACGGCAAGGATGACAATTGGAACACCCTTCCTCCCGGGCTGTATATTTGTAACTTGGAAGTTGTTAATCCCGATAATGGTGATATAAAGAATAAATCTGTTCCTATCGTCATTTCAGCACCTTTGAAATAAATTTTTGATGAAAGGATACCAATGAAAAAATTAGGTTTCATAGTAATTATAATCCTTCTTACCACTTCATTTATCTATGCGGAGATAAACTCAAATGTATTTGGCAACTACCAACCTTCAGCACGTGCCCGGGGCATGAGTGGTGCTTTCGTTGCAAGCTGTAACGATCCAAATGCCATATTCTACAATCCCGGAGCACTCGCATATGCAGAGCAGGGAATTTCTCTTGGTTATGCTCAGCTTTTCAATAATAGTTTTGAAATTCTCATGTCAGGTGCACTTGCCTACAGATTACCCGGAATCGGAACTATCTCCCTGGGAATGCAGGCAATGGATGTCGAATTTGAAGGACAAAAACTTCAGCAGGAAGGCACGTATTCTCTCGCTCACTCCTTTCTTCTTATGGGAGATGTGCATTCACAGCTTTATGTGGGTTATGGATTGAATCTCTTTTACCTGAAGTTCGGTGAAACAGTTGGTGGAATAGACCCGGGTAATTCGACAACCTATGGCGTCAATCTCGGAGCACTTGCTGTGCTTCATCAGCGCACGCATATTGCTTTTGCGGTTAAGAATCTGAACAATCCTTCAATGGGTTCTGACCAAACCTTTGACCTTCCTCAGCATCTTGCTCTTGGCATTGCCTACGAACCATATGATGGCGTGATCACAGAAATCGATTTGTCACAAAAGCTTGGAGAAGAAACGAAGATACAAGCGGGCATTGAATTTGAAGTGATGGATAATTTCTGGCTGCGAACCGGTGCATCCACATACCCGAGCAGTATTTCCGGTGGCTTCGGCATTCTCTTCAAAGGAGTTAAGATCGATTATGGTTTCAGCTCCCATCCTGTTCTTCCGATCACTCATCAGTTTTCTCTTGGCTATCAATTTTAAATATTTTGCTATAATGAGGTATGTATGAAAAGAAACGATCAAGACGAAAATGGCAACTCCTCTTTCATTATTAAAAGCTTCATCAAGCTGATATTCAACTTCCTTAACCATGTAGTGAAAGACTGGGAAAATAAATTCGGCAACAAGGGTTACAAAGAACTCTCTCAGAAATACGATGTGATCGAGAAAAAAGTTTTTAATGATATTCGTGACTTAAAAAATAAGATCGAAAAACTCACATTGCGGATATTCTGGCTCAACCTCTTTGCAATAGTGCTTCTCTGCTGTGTGATCATCGAGCTTATTCTATTAATAAAATTGGGTTAATATGCAAAA
>JAVCDK010000173.1 GCA_030765865.1 Candidatus Celaenobacter antarcticus
AGAAATCGGACAAAATCAACTTAATATAATTGAATCGCATTATTTAGATTAGGAATTATCATGAAAAAATTTATTTTACTATTAGTTGTGATCATTATGTCCTGCGCACCTTCGATGGTAACTGCAAAAAAGAACAAAACGCCGGGATGGATCATGAATCCACAGTCGAAATATAAAGATGCTTATTATCTTTCTGCTGTTGGCTCGGGTGACACAAAGAAATCGGCAGAAAAAGATGCTTATTCAAATCTTTCAAAGATATTTCAAGCAGATATCAAATCAGATGAAACGCTTACACAAAAGTTCGAAGAAACCACAGTTGGAGATAAAACCTCACTTACTGCTGAAGAAAAAATGAGAAATCTTACTCAAATACAGAGCGAACAAACCCTGAAAAATGTGAAGATTGGTGACTCCTATTTCGATCCGAACAACGGTGAGTACTATGTTATTGCCTATCTCAACAGAAGTGAAACCGAGGACATTTATCAAAATGAGGTTATTCAAAACACACAAAAGATCGAACAGTTCTATTCCCAATACGAGAGTAGCACATCAAAGCTTGATAAACTAAAATATCTCAGCGAAGCAATTGATCTTGCAGAACAGAATGAGATATTAAATGCCCAGCTGCGAATTATTTCTCCATCAAACGCCGGCGTACATCTCAAGCAACCACTCGAGAAGCTTGTTGCAGAAAGAAACACCTTTGCAAAAACTATCCATGTAGTAGTGGAAGGTTCAGGCGATTATAATGATTATCTCGAGGATTATCTTAAGGAAGTATTCAATAACTTTGGTTTTACTGTGTATGCCGCTGCTGCTGATGCGGATTATATTGATTTTCGAATTGAAAGCTCCTTATTAATCTCACAGATCGATCTTTACAGGGATGAAAAGTTTGTCCGATGGGAACTTTCGATCACTATCATTGATAAGATCAGTAATGCCGAAGCTGTTTTATACACAAAGAGTGATCGTGAAGGTCACCTCAACTTAACTGAAGCACAGAATCGTGCTCTTCGAACTGTAAAGAAGACTATTCAAAAGGATTTCTTTAAGTTCTTTGCTGATAAATATTTATCTTAACTGAAATTTTTAAAAAATTAAGGCGAAATCAATTACGATTTCGCCTTTTTATTTATTATCGTTTTATCTAACTAATTATGTGCTACACCCACTTCGTCAAAGATGATATCAATAAACGTTTTAGAATCATCCGGCATCATATAGTAAAGCGGAAATCCAAGTAGATAAACTGGTTTTTCTACTGTTGCATGAGTGTATTTTGTGCCGACAGGTGCATCTGCAAACTGCTGATGAATCGCCATTGTATCTGTTACACACGTGAAAATAGTTTCTGCATTGTCAACATTAAGGAATGTAATACTACCAATCCTACCTAACGTATTAAAGGCCCATGTTTCAGGAAAATAAACACCATTTGGAAATTTGTATAGATGCAAATTCAAATTGAAGGAATCAAGACTACTAAAACTATTATGGCCATTAGCTGCTACAAACATTGAATTCTCTAAAGTTGGTGTACCCCATAGCAATTGGTTATCGTCTATATATTGAGAAAGCGCTGATAATGTATCTGCAAGACCACCATATAATTGAAGGAAATTCCTTGTTGGAACGGGTGGATCTGAAATTTTAGCCGTTCCTGTAAAAAATACTGATCCTCCTGAAATCATGTAGTACCTCAGAGGATCATAATGATTCCGTAAATGGACTTCTGTTTCTACATCAAAATAACCCTGAGGTTTGTTTGCATACCAAATAATCATCTTATATTGGTGAATATCGGATGGTGCAAAGAATGGTTGAACACCTGGATTTTCTGGGTTTCTTATTTGTTTGTTTAAAAGAAATAGATTCCCGAATTCCTCATTATTAAGATCATAGAATTCTGATGTCTCAGTACTGTGACTAACTAAATTCTCATAGAACTGATTTACTGAATCTTTCGTAGAGAATATAATTCTATCTCTTGTATCACCGACTAATAAGATTCCTTCCTTTTCCTCTTCCAGAATTGGTTCATGCAGATAGAAGGTGAGCTCTGCAGGTGTCGGATCAACTGCTCCCTGGAAGTCTACAGAACGCGCTTTAAATGTGTGCTCACCGGGAGACAGATCAAACAATTTACAGTTTTGATCATCATAGATCGGCAGACGCATCCATTCTTCTCCAGTAACATTATCAGTAATAACGGTTCCAACAGGCGGCAAGCCATCTACGTTTCCATCTAACTGAATTTCCATATACTCAACATCGCAGAAATACTGAATATACTCATCAAGGTTTGCATCATAGAAATACGTATGATTTGCCGAAATTCTACCTCGATCTGTTCCAGCATATTCAAATTCACCAAGATACTCCCATTGCATGTAGATTTCCACATTGTCAGACCAAATTGCTGATAGCGTAGTGTCCCTCGCCATATAGAATTGGTTAGCATATTGATTTTCATTGCCAATTATTCGTTTGGGTATATCTTCATTCAAACATAAATAATTCAACCATGTATAGTCACTGATTACAAAAATATGTGGAAGTATATTTAGATCAGAACCCTCACCACCTAATTCTAGCGGTAAATCTGTCCACTGTGCCATAAAAGGTGCAGTATCGGGATGGAAATATCCTCGGACAAAGAAAGTCATACTTGCATATTTTGGGTCAATGATACCGGCTTTGTCCACAGTCTTTACCTGAATTTCAGTAACTTCAAAGGTGCCATCTGGGAACTTTTCATTTATTTTCAGGATTGGTTTCCCGTATGGGTTGCCATCTTGATAATCTGCCATGAGCAATACTTCGTTCCTTAATGGATATCCTTCCGTGGAATACCATTGCGTACTATCTAAAACCTCTCCAACTCCACTAACTTCTATCGTGTCGGTTCCAGTACTATGGTAATACATCAAACGATATTTGTAATATGCAGCTTCGGAACCATATCCGAATGGATCATCATCACCAAGAACTATGAATTTGAACAGTATTGCAGAGCCAACTCGTAATGAATCAATGCTTCCCTGCGAAGTTTGTACACTTGTACTCGGAACATCAGACCAACTGCAAAAATACCGTGCAGCTATCTCTGATTCTTCACCGTAATTATCCTTGCATTTTACTTCAAATTTGCCGAAATTACTTCTATAATCAGCTGTATCCTTCGCTGTAAAATACACTGCAGTTTTGGGGAATCGTTCTTTTAATGGAGTCCAAATACCATATTCACCATTAGGCTGCAGGTGCAGGACCCATCCATCTTCGCTTACATTCACGCCATAGGTTTGATCATATTGCCAATCTTCACTTAAACTGTCCCAAGTTCCTATTCTGTAGGCAAAGGATTTCACGACACCATCAATATCCCAAGCTCTCCAAAATATCTCTTGATAAAAAAGTGAATCGTAAATATCAGGATTAATGAGATTCCCGATCACATGAGACATAGAAGAATCAGTAAGGACAGTATCAGGTCGAGCTATTCCGCTATAATCCGAGATTTCAATATACGGAGCAACATTAGGATTAAATGAACCCTTTCTGCCGCAGCTTAGAACAGTTAAGACTGCAACTAATAATAAAATTACCAAAATTAAAAGAGACCTATTCTTTAACATCTATAAACCTCCCATCTTTGAACAAAGATTTTGTAGCTAAGTTTAATAAGTCAATAAAAAAATTCGTTTTTGAAATATTTTTCATATTCGCATTTTTCCGCTTCAACTTTGACTCGCCTCAATGACATTCTTTAGCAGCGAAGCTGTAGTTATCGTACCTATACCCCCGGGCACGGGAGTAATCGCTTTAACCGTTGAAAATACGTCATGATAAAATACATCACCAACAAAGATATTCGTTTTTGCATCAGTATCATAGATCTCATTAATACCGACATCAATAACGATGGTTTTACTAGAAATATATGTATGATTAATAAATTGTGGCTTACCAATAGCTACGATAAGAATATCCGCATATTTAGAAATTTCCTGAATATTTTTTGATCGGGAGTGACATAAGGTCACTGTGGCATTCGCACCGTCTTGTTTCTGCACCAGAAGATTAAACAAGGGAAGTCCTACAATTGCACTTCTCCCAATAATAACGACACGTGCTCCTTCTGTGGGTATTTTGTAATAATTAAGCATCTCCATGACAGCAGAAGGCGTACAGGGTACAAAGCATTTCTGTCCCAAGATCAATTTGCCGGCATTTATTGGATGGAGACCATCGATATCTTTGCGGGGATCGATCTGAAGGATAACCTTGATTTGATCGAATTTCTTCGGTAAAGGCAGCTGCAACATGATGCCATGAATTTTTGGATCTCTATTCGCTTTCTGTATTGCATTAATGAGTTCTTCTTGTGGTGCAAGATTTTCAAAGGTTATTACATCAGTCAGCACTCCAATTTTCTGAGCTCTTTTCTGAATATTCCGAACATAATATTCTGATGCGGGATCGTTTCCTGCCTTGAATACGCAAAGTCGTGGAATTATCCCTTTATTGTATAGGACAGCCACTTTTTCTTTAAGTTCTTGATAAATAGCTTTTGCGACCGGATTCCCGTATAATATTTTTTCCATATCTCTTTTCTATTCAACTAAATAGCTTTTCCTGATTCGTTGAATATCCAAAGCTGATCCTTTTTCGTCTAATGAAATCACCACTCCATTTAGCATCAAATTCTCTTTTGCCGGGTTGAATCTGTTTGGAATTTGAGTCAGGAATCTTTCAATCCCGTCTTCTTTTCGAAGTCCTATTATAGAATCATGAGGCCCAGTCATTCCTGCATCAGTAAGATATGCTGTGCCTTGTGGAAGTATCCGCTCATCTGCCGTCTGTACATGAGTATGAGATCCGATCAATGCGGAAATTCTCCCGTCAAGGTACCACGCCATTGCCTGCTTTTCGGCAGTAGCTTCAGCATGAAAGTCAACTAAAATGATTGGACGTTCAGGCATAAGTTTTTCCAAGTACGCATCCATTATACGGAAAGGACAGTCCACTGTGACGGTAAAAACCCTTCCCATTAA
>JAVCDK010000030.1 GCA_030765865.1 Candidatus Celaenobacter antarcticus
TGCAAAGAAAAAAATGGATGATGGCTACTTATCCCAAAATTATTATAAGAATCTGAATGCTAAAATTGGTCTTATCGGAGATAGGAAAGAAGAGTTTGATTATGAAACCTATAGCTGGACAGAGCATATCAGCAGAAAATTGGTACAATGGGAACCCTCTCCAAAAAGATTATTAGAGCAGCTTAAGAAACGAGGATTTCATATACAAGAGACTGACAATGAATGATGGAATCTATTTGTACCTTATTTTGAGCTGTACGAATAACATTGACGAGAAAAAACATCTTTTTAGGATTTGTGGTAATTAAATATTTAACGTAAGCAAAATTTTGCTGGAGCATATTCATGAGAAATGCATTTGTTGGTTATTATAAGCCCACCGAGACCGAACTTACACGGATGTGGGAAAACAGTATATTTGTCCTCGATGCAAATGTGCTGTTAAATCTATACCGCTATTCAGCAGAAACAAATACAGAAATACTCAACACTTTTCAACAGATGGGAGACCGCATATGGATTCCCTATCAAGCTGCACTGGAATATCATCAACGCCGCTTGCAGGTTATCGAGCACCAGGAAGATTCCTATCTTGACCTGCAGAAATTTCTAAAAGAGATTCAGGATGAACTGAAAAACAGGTTGCTTTCTGATGATCGTTCCTTTCTTGCAGACCAGCTGATAGACAAAGTTGTTAAAATTTTCAAAGACCTCGAATTAAAGCTGCATGAAAGAAAAGAGGAATATCTCTCCCTCTTCGAAAATGACAAACTCCAGGAAGCGATTTCAAATCTTCTGGAAAGAAAAGTCGGCAATGATTTCTCGAAAGAACGCCTTGAAGAGATCTATAAAGAGGGCATTGAACGTTACGAAGATGAAACTCCTCCGGGATTCCATGACCTCAAAGCCAAGAAGAACATTAATAAATATCGTGATCTTATAATCTGGTATCAAACAATTGAACATGCCAAATCAACATACAAACCCGTGATCATGCTGACTGATGAAAAGACCGATGATTGGTGGCTGAAGTTCAAAGGTGAGATTATAGGACCCCGTCCTGAACTCGTTCACGAGATGCGAAATAAGGCGAATGTGTCATTCTACATGTATCGCATTGATCCATTCATGGAAAATGCGCAAAAATTCCTCGACATGACCATCAAACGTGAAGCTATTGACGAGGTGCACAAATTCCGTATTCGTGATGACAAGCGTCTGGAAAGTAAAGATGAATTCACAAAAGCTCTTCGCTTCCAGCGTGAAGCAGTTGCAAAACTTTCAGAGGAGCTTCAGGAACTGGCAAATCAGACTGAGATATTTAATGTCCTTGATATTTCCAAAGCGCTCAAACAATATACACGTCGCCAGAAATCCCGCCTCGAGGAAGTTGCAGAAGATACAAATGCTGACGATTCAGACAAAAATAAATAATACTTGTTAATAAATAAACAAAAAATATTAGGGATTTTGTGAAAAGTAAAAAGTCTATAATATTATTTTTTTGCATCATTTTTCTCTGCACTCCATTTTTACTGGGTCAGAGCAAGAAGAGCATTTCTCTTATGGTGCAGTGGTTCCCTCAGGCACAATTTGCCGGATATATCGTTGCACATGAAAAGGGCTTCTATGATGAAGCCGGTATCGATGCAACAATACTTTTTTCTGATGGAACGGACAGTCCTCTCCAGGAGGTGCTGGACAAACGCATTGAATTCTGTACTGGATGGCTTTCCCAGACGATCAAGATACGCTCGGAAAATAAACCGATTATCAACATCTGCCAGATTCTTCAGAAATCTTCTTTGATGCTTGTTGCAAAAAAAGAGAGCGGGATTGAAACTGCAAAGGATTTTGAGGATAAAATCGTCAGTAATTGGGGCGGGGATTTCTCGATCCAACCCATTGCATTCTTCCAGAAACAAAACATTCAACCGGAGGTGATCCCCCAGTCATTCCGAATTGATGGATTCCTTGTCGGTGCTATTGATGTGACCTTAGCAATGTACTATAATGAATATCATAAAATCCTTCAGGCAGGTATCGATGAAGATGAACTCGTGACATTCTTCTTCACGGATTATGATCTCAACTTCCCGGAGGATGGCATTTACTGCAGAGATGAAACACTACAGAATGATCCGGAAATGTGTAAGAATTTTATTGATGCAACGATAAAGGGTTGGGCATATGCATTCCAGAACAAAGAAGAAACACTCGATATAGTCATGAAATATTGCAGAGAATATCACATGCAGACAAACCGATCGCATCAGAGATGGATGCTCGGTGCTATTGAAACTGCTGTGACATACCAGGTCGGGGACGATCCCAAAAACTGGGGCACGCTCAAAGAAAATGATTATTATACCGTTGCAAAGGAATTGCTCAACCAGAAACTGATCACGATAATTCCTGCTTATAAGGACTTCTATAAGGACGTTGCTCATGAAAGATGAAAAAGTAAAAGTTAAACGTCCTTTGGTTCGAAAGCTTCTTCTCTGGATCGGGCTTCCTCTACTGCTGGTATATATTGTTGTAATCCTGTTCACCTATTTCTGGAGTGGTGATAATGCGCTTAAACAAATGAAGGAATACCTTTTTGAGCTCACCTCACACCATGCCTCTATGCTAGACGGAAAATTTCTTAAAGTTTCCAGGGCATCTATTGGCATTGCGGATGCGATCGAAGAATTCTCAATTCCAACTAAGAATGAACTCTACTCTCTGATGAAAAAGAAATTAAGTGAGAACAGTGATATTTACGGAATGGCAATTGCTTTTAATCCCTTTGCTTATAATAACAACATCAAGCTTTTCTCTCCTTATGTGTATCGTACCGATAAGGATATCGCAGATATTGATCTTGCAAAAAGCTATGACTATACACTTCAAGATTGGTTTATGATACCTAAACTACTGGGAACATCCTACTGGGGAGAGCCATATTATGATGAGGGCGGTGGCGATATTTTCATGGCTACCTATTCGCAACCGATGTATAAAAATGGAAAATTCTTCGGCATTTCTACTGCGGATATATCACTCGACGATCTAGAGCTGGAGATGAGTAATATCCGCATCATGGCTGGACATACTTTTATCATCACCCGTACCGGCACATTCATATACCATTCGATCAAAGAATATATAATGAACGAGAGCATCTTCAGTCTTGCCGAGGAAGATGACCAGCCCGAATTGCGTGAGATCGGGAAAAAAATGATCGCGGGGGAGCAGGGCATCACAACTTTCAGGGATGTGAATACAGGTGAAAAAAGTTGGCTGGTCTATTCACCGATTCCAGACTGTCATTGGAGTTTTGCAGCAGTGATCCCCGATAAAGAGATCATGAAAACAGTCAATTCGATGGTGATCAGGCAGATTGCTATTATGGTCATCGGGCTGCTCATAATCCTGCTTGTTATTCTTTGGGCTGCAATTGGCATCACAAACCCGATAAAAAAATTGCTCGGTTTCGCTAATAGGATATCAAAAGGCGACCTCGATGAAAAGATAACAGGGATTCGCGGGCATGATGAAATTCATGAACTTGTAAAAGCATTCAACAAAATGACCTATGATCTGAAACATTACATCTCCGATCTGACCGCTGCGACAAAAGCAAAAGAATCTGTGGAAAGTGAACTCCGTATTGCCCGGCAAATCCAGGAATCCCTTCTTCCGCGAATATTCCCGCCATTCCCAGATACAGAAGAATTCGATCTCTATGCTCGAAATATTCCTGCGAAAGAGGTTGCTGGCGACTTCTTTGATTTCTTCATGCTTGATGACGACCACATAGCAATAATAATTGCTGATGTATCTGGCAAAGGAATTTCTGCAGGATTGTTCATGGCTGTCACAAGAACACTTATGAAAACCGTGTGCGTGCAAGGTGTTCCCCCTGCAGAGGCAATGGAAAAAGCAAATATCGTGCTCTGCCAGGATAATGACGCCTGCATGTTCACCACACTCTTCCTTGCGATCTACAACATTAAAACCGGACATATGCACTGGACTAACGCAGGACACGACGAGCCAATTATCATCTCCGAGGACGGCTCTTACAGGATGCTGAAAACTTTTAAGGATATTGCACTTGGCATCAATGAATTCCACAAATATCATGAAGGTGAAGCACAATTGGAGATCGGTGAAAAAATGGTGCTCTATACAGATGGTGTGCTTGAGGCGACCTCTCCTGAAAATGAATTGTATGGTGAAGAACGATTTATAAAGATACTCAGAGAGAATGCCGGTAAATCCTTGGTCGAAATTATCGATATTGTCACAGAGGATCTTGATGGATTCCAGAAAGATAATCAATTTGACGATATAACGATCCTTCTATTAAAAAGAGAAAAATAATTTAGGAGATTTATAAAGAAGATGAAATCATTTCTATTAATATCGATCACTGCTCTATTATTGATAACAACTGCTTTATCAGCAAAAGAACGAGGTATAATATTTGCATTTGACAAAGCTCACGCACCCTTTTCTTTTGTTGTAAATGACGAACCGGCGGGTTTTGACATCGACCTGCTCGCCCCGATGTTTGAAGGAACCAAATATAGTTTTGTCCCCACTGAATATAAATGGAACGATGCGCTGGTTTCGCTGCGTAAAGGGGTAAAAGTGGATTTGATGTCACAGATGGACAAAACTCCGGAAAGAGAGGAGATATATGACTTCTCGGACGAACCATATTTGATCGATGAGATCAGGATCTTTTCCAAGGATGACTCAATAAACTCTATTGATGACCTTGCCGGTAAAAAAGTCGCAGTACAAAAAGGAAGTTACTATGAAGAAATGCTCAAACAATATGAAGAAATAACAATACTTGCAACAGAATCCGAGTATGACGCATTGGCTGCACTGAACAATGATATTGTTGATGCCTTTGTCGGACCATCAAGCGTTGCCATGTATATCATAAAGAAAAACGGTTATGTGCAAATTACAACCGCTGAAGAACC
>JAVCDK010000051.1 GCA_030765865.1 Candidatus Celaenobacter antarcticus
ATGTTGATCCGGATAATCTCATAAACCGTCTCGTGTACGGAGTCGGAACAGGACTCATCACCTCTGAGGGAGCTTCAGCTCTTGACGGGGTGTACAAACTTGTTGCTATTGAGAAAAACGGTGAATTGTTCCCTGCAATGAAGCTTTCGGGAGCAAAAGAAAAAATACTGAATCCGGGAAACAAAAAGATTTGGCGCATCTATGACTCGCGCGGTAAAGCGACCGCAGATCTGATCGCGCTTCATGATGAAGATATACAAAATCGTGACAAGATCATAATTCATCACCTAGTCGAACACACGAAGAAACGAACACTTCTGAGAAATGAAATATCAGAAATCGAGGAACTGCATGTCGATATTCTGAAAGACGGCAAGCTTGTATATGAACTGCCTACATTAGAAGAGATACGTGAAACACGAAAGAAGGATGTGGACCGTCTCGACCCCGGTGTGAAGCGTTTTGTGAATCCACACTTCTACCATGTCTCGCTTTCAAATAAACTGTGGGATACAAAGGAGCAATTGGTTAAAAATATGAAATCATGATGCCGGATTTAAAACCTGTTTATTGACATCCGAAACAACAGAAAAGAAATACAACACAAAATAACGTGGGGAAGTAGCTCAGTTGGGAGAGCACAGCGTTCGCAATGCTGCGGTCGAGGGTTCGAGTCCCTTCTTCTCCACCATTTTTCAATAAAACGTAAAAGTTACCTTTATAATATAGATCTCAGCTCATTGAGTTTTTGTATCTCAAAATCAGGTTCAAATCCATTCTCATTCTTAAGCTCTTTCGGATTGAACCAGCAGGTTGAGATGCCATAATTTTTACCGCCCACTATATCGGAACAAAAACTATCCCCCACAATAAGTACTTCCTCTTTCCCCGGATAACCAAGAGTGTCAAAAACATGCTCGAATATCTCTTTCATGGGCTTGGGAAATCCGATCTCCTCTGAGATAAATATATGATCAAAAGCACCTTTGAGCTCGGATTTTCTTATGCGTGAGTACTGCACATCTGCGAGTCCATTTGTAATAAGACAAACTGAATAATTGGTGCTCAGATAGTTAATTATTTCTTTTGCTCCATCCAGAAGTGTCGTACCTTTTGAAAGATAATCTATGTATATTTCACTCATTTTTTTACAATCATGAAGTAACTGCTCTTTGTCGAGGAATCTTCTAAAGCGTTCTTCTCGAAGCTCGCTCGCAGTAATTTTATGCTCCTCAAAATCTTTCCAAATAGCATAATTTATCACCTTATAAGAAGCGTGTAGCTCATCTACTTTCTCATGAATATTAAAGTCGTGTAGGGTTTTTGTGAAAGCACTTAATTCTGCATGTTCATAATCAAACAACGTGCCATCCGCATCAAAAAGTATATACCTGAAATTCATTAATCAATTCTCCTAACCAATTCAATTTCTATTTGAGCGACCTCGAAATTATATAAACCATTTTCAAATAAAATAAAATTTAATGACAATTTTATCATGAGATATTTCATGAACCTTGACTTTGATACTATCAAATACTCGCTATTTAATTGAGAGGAACAATAAAGTTAGGTAATTGACTAATTTCCGGAACAAGCTAGAAAATAGGCTTGGTTATGAAAGAAAAAGTTGAAAAAACGATTCACGGTTTTGAATGACCAAAGTGCGGAAAAGATCATACAGCAAGTGGCGGATTATGCCATGAAAAGAGAGTAAAAGAGACTATATTTTGCCATATTGCTTAATTAAAAATACATACTGCGGAATTAATTCTACACTTTTGCATTTATCGCACTCTTCATAAATAAATCCTCCCAACATACGATAAATTTTTTAATCCCACGATCAACTGCTATGAGGTGCTTTACGCAAAAAGCATACTCATGTGGAAAGATTTATGCTAGTTTATTACAATACTGGCACAGAAATTGCTGTCAATATTATTAAATAAGTCAATTACCTAAAATTATCATGGAGGTAGCATGAAACAAAAAAAACGTACGGCTTTGTTTGTTGTACTCGCAGTCGTCATAGTGATTATTGCGGTTTATTTCTCATTCTTTTACCCACCAGAGTCATCAAAAAATTTAACAGGTACGATGATAGGTGTCGAAAAAAGCAAGCGCGAAATTGGCAAACAGTTTACTGTTGATGAAATTATTATAGAAAATCCGGAAATCAATGACATAGTCCAAAGTGCAGATTTCCAGAATCTTATTAAAGATGAGAATTTCAGGAAAGTTGTCTTAAGCTCTGATTTTTACACTATCGCTCTGCTCATGTCAGACTTCCAGCAATTTACTCAATTAGCTCAAGAATTCCAGGAATTTGCACAAGTACTTAATACTCCGGATGAGTTCAAGAATTTTATCCAAAGCGATGAATTTAAAAATAACTTCAGTCCTGAATTTCAAAAATCAGTTTTGGCGATACCTGAGGACAAGTTGGATGCAGCTCTATCTCAAGATATTAATAATAATTCTTTTGGTAATTCTTTTCTGAATTCTATAATGAACGCTAGGATCAGTGATGACAATATTGAAGCATTGAAAGTTGTTTATACAAATGTGAATTTTGGAGCAATTACATTGAACCAGAACTTTATAAAGCTTATCAATGCAAGCGATTTCCAAAATATGATGTTTGTTCTCAATGCAAGCGATTTCCAAAATTTCGGGCTATCAAACTAAACAAGAAATGAATTTGAAGCGAAACTTTTTAGCGATCATCTGTCTGGGTCTCATCCTGAGCTGTGTCATGCCTATGTATGCCCAGCAATTTAAACAGATCAAGACAGATGATCTTAATCTTATCTATTATTCGAATGCGCATTCCTATATCGTTCCTCATTTAGCTCGTTCATTTCTTAATACATATCATTATTACGAGGATTTCTGGGATTACAGCTCTCAAGAGCCCATTACAATCTTTTTAGAAGATTTTTCTGATTGGAGTAATGGCGGCGCAACTGCTGCTCCGGTCAACTTTGTTTTTGTGAACATCGCCCCAAGCATGTATGTGTTCGAAGTTGCTCCTTCCAGTGAGCGCATGTCTTTTCTCATGAATCATGAACTCACACATGTGGTTGCGATGGATAATTCTGGAAGATCAGAACGATTTTTCCGCAAGCTTTTCCTGGGCAAAGTTCAGCAAAATGCTGCAAATCCTCTCTCCCTTCTCTACTCCTATCTAACTGTACCCCGTAAATTTGCACCCCGCTGGTTTCATGAGGGAATCGCAGTGTTTATGGAAACCTGGATGTGCCGGGGCGTCGGACGCACGATGAGTTCGTATGATGAGATGATATTCAGGGCGATGGTGAAGGATTCTATCCCGATTTATCATGCAGTAGGATTAGAATCTGAAGGGACTGCGATCGACTTTCAGGTAGGAGCTAATTCCTATTTGTACGGAGCGCGATTCTTTTCTTATTTAGCATACACATATGGACCAGAAAAGCTTATCACATGGGTAAATAGGGTCGATGAAAGCGACCAGTGCTTCATCTCCCAATTTAAGAAAGTATATGAAAAATCTCTACATCATGCATGGTCGGACTGGATTGGATTTGAGTATAACTGGCAGGAAAAAAATCTGCTAAAGATTGCAGAAAATCCGATTACGATCGGTAAGAAAATTACTGATAAAATTCTTGGTTCCGTGTCAAAAAGCTATTTTGATAATGAAACAGGAAGACTCTACACTGCTATTAAATTTCCCGGTCAGCTTCCCCAACTTGGATATATAGATGTGAACAATGGAGATTTTCATAAGATCTGCGATCTCAGAGGTGCATCAACCTACTACACTTGCTCATTTGCTTATGATAAGCCACAAAAGAAGATCTACTTTACAACCGACAACTATACGCTGAGAGATCTCAATGTTGTTGATATTGAAACCGGAAAAACATCAAAACTCATAAACAATCTCCGCACCGGCGATCTCGTGATAAACCCTGCCGATTCCTCATTGTGGGGTGTCCGGCATTCTAATGGAATTTCCACTCTGATTCGATTGGAACCTCCTTATACTGAATGGAAAGCAGTCCACGCCTTTAATTACAGCACATCAATTTATGATCTCGATATTTCTCCCGACGGCAAGAAATTATCCGCCGCTCTCACTCATGCTGACGGTTCTCAAGAATTAGCTTTATTTGAAGTTGATAGTCTGATGAACAACAATGCGTCATATAAAACCATCTTTGATTTCGGGTTCAGCTCACCTGCAAATTTTGTATTCTCCAAAGACGGACGCTCTCTTTTTGGAGCATCCTATTATACAGGAGTGTCCAATATTTTCCGCTACGATATTACACTCGATGACATGAGTGTTTTGACCAATGTTGAGACAGGATTGTTCCGACCAGTTCCTGTGAATGAAAACACCCTTATCGCTTTTAAATTTGAAGGTGGTAAAGGATTCTCTCCTGTTTGGATAGAAAACCAGCCCGTTGAAAAAGTAAGCGCAATCAATTATCTCGGTCAGGCAGTAGCCGATAAATATCCATTCTTAAAAGATTGGAATTACGGTGATTTCTACCAGTATGATATCGACTCACTCGCCTATTATCACGGCACGTATGATCCCTATAAAAATATTGATCTACTTTATGCATATCCTGTAATTGAAGGGTATAAAGATTATACGGCTTATGGCTATTATTTTCATTTTTCTGATGATGTTAACATGCGTATTCTAGACCTCACCTTTTCCTATTCTCAACCCAACAAATATCTCAAGGATAATGAATCCTATCATATAAAAGGAGATTTTCAATTAAGAAAATGGGGGCTGCATTTCGCATATAATAAGACAGACTTCTACGATCTTTTTGGACCTACAAAAGTAAGCAGAAAAGGTTTTTCTGCTGGAATATCCTACAAAGACGATCTCATCTATGACAAACCAAGATTTCTTACACTTAATTCTCATCTCACTGCCTATACCGGGCTTGATGAACTCCCATTC
>JAVCDK010000026.1 GCA_030765865.1 Candidatus Celaenobacter antarcticus
TGAAGCAAGTCCTTCATATTTATGACTTGTGGAATTCCGCCGACAAGCGCACGGTTGTTGATTACATAGCTTACCTGCAACTGAGAATATTTATACAGTTTTTTTAGTACAGAATCTGCATCGGCGTTTCTTTTTACGGTGATGACCAAACGCATTCCCTGCCGTCCGGATTCGTCCCGTATATCGCTGATGCCTTCAATTCTTTTATCTTTGACCAGTGCAACAATTTTATCAATGAGAAGTGTCTTATTGAGCTGGTATGGAAGTTCTGTGACTATGATCGATTCCTGCCCATTATTTTTTGTCTCAATAGATGCTTTTCCTCGATTTATGATCTTGCCATAACCGGTCTGGAAATAATCCCGGATCCCCTGTTTCCCGATGATATAGCCACCTGTTGGAAAGTCCGGTCCTTTTATATAGGCAAGAAGTTCAGTCGGTTCGAGTTCAGGATTGTCGATCAGTGCACAAAGCGCATCACTGGTTTCGGAAAGATTATGGGGAGCCATATTCGTTGCCATACCCACAGCGATTCCTGATGAACCGTTGACAATGAGATTGGGAAATTTTGAGGGAAACACTTTTGGTTCCTGGCGGGTGTCATCATAGTTTGGCTGGAAATCTACAGTATTTTTATCCAGATCAGCCATAAGGTCAACTGCCGCATGCTGCAATCGAGATTCTGTGTAACGCATTGCTGCTGGCGGGTCACCATCCTGAGAGCCGAAGTTTCCTTGTCCATTAATAAGAATGTAGCGCAGACTCCATGGCTGTGCCATTCTCACGAGCGTAGGATACACGACCTGCTCACCGTGAGGGTGGTAGTTTCCCGAAGTATCACCAGCGATCTTTGCGCATTTTCGGAATCCTTTTCCCGGTTCGAGTTTTAGCTCGTGCATTGCATAAAGAATTCTTCGCTGGGAAGGTTTCAATCCATCGCGCACATCTGGCAGAGCTCGTGAAACGATCACGCTCATTGAGTATTCCAGGTAAGCTTTTTTCAGTATATCATCAATTTCAATCTGTTCAATTCTTGATCTATCGTGAATCATTTATCCTCCGGTTACACATTGACTTCTGCGTATTTTGCATTTTTCTCAATAAATTCCCTTCGAGGTTCCACATCACCACCCATGAGAATCGTAAAGATACGATCAGCTTCGATCGCATCATCCATTCGCACTGCGGTAAGAATACGTTTTTCAGGATCCATAGTGGTTTCCCAGAGTTGATCGGGATTCATTTCACCAAGACCTTTGTAGCGCTGTATGCCCACACCTGTTGATCCAATCTCTTTGAGAATTTCATCCCGTTCTTCGTCGGAAAAAACATAGCGTGACATCCTTCCTTTTTTTAATTGATAAAGAGGAGGACGGGCAATGTAAATATTACCGCTTTCAACAAGAGGTCTCATATATCTGAAGAAAAAGGTTAATAAAAGCGTGGCGATATGCTGACCGTCCACATCTGCGTCAGCCATAATAATGACTTTATTGTAACGAAGTTTTGATTTATCAAATTCATCACCGATACCTGCGCCAAGTGCAAGGATAATGGGCTGAATTTTCTCGTTATTAAGTACTTTATCAATACGTGCTTTTTCTGTATTAAGCATTTTGCCCCATAATGGCAGGATTGCCTGAAAAGTCCTGTCCCTTCCCATTTTCGCAGAACCACCCGCAGAATCTCCTTCGACAAGAAATATCTCGGTTTGAGTGGGATCTTCGATCGAACAATCTGCAAGCTTGCCCGGTAAGCTTCCGCTTTCGAGTACAGATTTTCTCCGTGTGAGTTCACGCGCTTTTCTCGCAGCTTCTCGTGATCGAGCGCCGAGTATCGCCTTGTTTGAGATCGATTTTGCCTCTGTTGGATGCTCTTCAAAATATTCCATCAGCTTTTCATACACAACGGAATTGACAATACCCTCAATATCGAAGTTCTGTAACTTGGTCTTTGTCTGTCCCTCGAATTGAGGTTCTTTTAATTTCACGCTTATCACTGCAGTCATTCCCTCTCTTATATCTCCACCCTGCGGAGTGTTTTTTTCATTTTTTGCGAGATTGGAATTTTTAATATAAGTATTAACTACACGCGTGAGAGCAGATTTGAAACCGCTTAGGTGCGTGCCGCCTTCTATAGTATTGATATTGTTTGCAAAGCTCAGAATTGATTCCTGGAAACCGTCATTGTATTGGATGGCAACTTCAAATTCTGTATGGTCTCTCTCACCTGATATATAAACTGGTCTATTGAAGAGAACTCTTTTGTTTTCATTCAGATATTTTACAAAAGAAACTATTCCCCCCTCATACTTGAAATCATGCTTTTCATTATTGCGCTTATCCTCGAGGATGATCCTCACACCTTTATTAAGGAATGCAAGTTCTCGAAGTCGTACAGAGAGATAATCAAAACTAAAAGTAATATCATCAAAAATTTCTTCATCAGGCATGAAAGTCACTTCCGTACCTGTTTTTTTGGTTTTTCCAACGATCTCTACTGGAGATTTTACTTTACCACATTCATAATATTGTCTGTATATGCTTTTATTTTTGTAGACTTTTACCTCAAGCCATTTTGACAGGGCATTCACTACTGAAACACCAACACCATGCAATCCGCCGGATACTTTATAGGATTTATCGTCAAACTTTCCACCCGCATGGAGCATGGTCATAACCACCTGCAATGCCGGGACTTTCTGTTCTTTGTGTTGATCGACCGGAATGCCGCGTCCATTATCAATGACAGTTGCAGATCCGTCTGTGTTTATGATTACTTCAATTCTATTACAGTATCCGCCCATTGCTTCGTCTATACTGTTATCGACGACTTCATAAACCAGATGATGAAGACCACGTTCGCTGGTTCCGCCAATGTACATAGTGGGGCGCTTGCGTACTGCTTCCAGTCCCTTCATTACTTTTATTCGTGTTGCATCATATTTTGCTACCATATTACCTCGATTTGCTAATTTTCATTAAGATCTTCAAGTAAAGAGTCATACTCGTCTTTTTTAGAATTTATCGTAGAAGGAATTTTACCCAAGCTCATTACCATATCAATTTTTGAGTTTCTCGGAATATCCATTCCGTACACGGGCTGGCTATAAATCACCTTTCCCTTTTGAATTTCATTTGAATAGGAATAATTTACGTTACCTACTTCCAGTCCGCTATTTATAAGCCGTATCCGGGCTTCATCAAGTGTCAGATTATCCAGCGTAGGAATCTTAATAAGTTCAGGACCTTTGCTCACGATCACATCGATCGTATAGCCCTTTTTCACGACTGTATTGGCTTGTGGTTCCTGGGAAATGATACTTCCATCTAGAACCTCAAGACTGTTGCGTTCACCTACATTATCAATGTACAATCCCGCTTTATAGAGATCATGTTTGGCTTTTTTGTAGTCTTTATTTGCCAGATCAGGAACTTCAACCTCATTCCTGTGATGAGTGTAAAAATAGAGCACAGTTCTGGAGATCACAAAGCCAAGTAAGAAAATAATAATAAAGCTCAATAAAACAAAACCAATCGTTTTTATCGTTTTCATACTACTTTCCTTAAGGCAGAAGCAAAGCTTCCATCCATGTTGTGCTTAAAAGGATAAGTTTTTATATATTTGCCAGATACAAAATCTTTCTCAACAAATTGATCAGGTTTTATAAGAGTATAATTTGAATGATTCTTCATAAATTTTTCTATCTGTTTCTCATTCTCATCCGGGTTGATCGTGCATGTTGAATAAACTATAACACCGTTTTTTTTTAGAAGAGAATCTGCTTTTTCCAGGAATTTTTGCTGCAAGGGTATCAAACTTTTCAGCCGATTTTCCGATTGCAGGCGTATGTCCGGCTTCCTCTGCATCACTCCCCAGCCTGTGCAGGGTGCATCAATAATAATTTTATCGAATTTCTTTTGGGATTTTAGATACAGTACATCTTTCATGACAATATCAATTGAGGAATGCTTCATACGTTTTGTATTCTCTTTGAATTGCATGATGCGACCGGGATCGTTATCAACCGCAGTTATTTTAGCAGTATCTTTTGTCAATGAGGCAAGATAGAGCGCTTTCCCGCCGGGTGCTGCGCACATATCGAGTATCTTCTCACCTTTTTCAGGATGCAGAAGAAGTACAGGTATTAAAGCACTTTCATTCTGGATATAATAGTATCCTTTTTTGAAATACTCATCTTTAAGAAAATTGAACGAAGATTCAATAACTACCATGTTATCAAAATATTTACTTTTGCTGAACTGAACGCTTCTTCCTCTCAGATATGCACTGAATTTACTGTAAGAAATTTTATCAGTCTCGATCCGAAGAGTAAGTTTTGGAGTGCTGTTGAAATAAGTGCATAGTGCTATTGTATCATCTTTACCGAAGATGGATACCCAATTCTTTATCAAATAAGCTGGAAATGAGTATGTAACAGAGATTTCCTGCACTATATCTTTCGGAATTCGGATTTTTTTATCCTTCCTGATATAAGAACGGAGCACTGCATTTATAAAACTGCTTACTCCTTTTTTGAATTCTTTATTGCTGATATTGATAGTCTCATTCACGCATGCATATGCAGGAATTGAGTCCAGGAAAGTTAACTGAAACAATCCGAGTAAAAGAAGGTTCAGCACCTTGGGATCGGTCTTCTCAAAATCAATATAATTTTTCAGCAAAAATTCAAGGTGGATTTTCTGTTTGATGGAACCCTTAACAAGTGTATAATATAAATTATGATCCTGCTTTGATGCGAACTTT
>JAVCDK010000109.1 GCA_030765865.1 Candidatus Celaenobacter antarcticus
GCGCGCCGAAGTTCGTATTTTATGAAGGACCTCCAACAGCAAACGGAATGCCCGGCATTCATCATGCGATAAGCAGAACGCTGAAGGATGTGGTGTGCAGATATAAAACCATGCAGGGATACCAGGTTCGCAGGAAAGCCGGATGGGATACCCACGGACTGCCGGTTGAAATCGAAGTTCAGAAGCAACTCGGCTTCTCGGTCAAAAAAGAGATTGAGGATTATGGCATAGAGAAATTCAACAAAAAATGCCGCGAGTCTGTTTTTACGTATGAAAAAGAGTGGCGGGAGATGACAAACCTGCTTGGATATTGGCTCGATCTGGATAACCCCTACATCACGCTGACAAACGATTACATCGAAACCGTGTGGTGGATACTCAATCAATATTGGAAGAAGGATATGATCTACGTTGATAAAAAGATCGTGCCCTTCTGCCCGAGCTGTGGTACACCTCTCTCCGACCACGAAGTAGCCCTTGGATACAAAGAAGTTGAAGATCCATCAGTGTATATCCGCTTCAAGGTGAAGGATGAGAAAAACACCTATTTTCTTGCATGGACAACTACTCCATGGACGCTTATATCAAATGTAGCGCTCGTCGTTCATCCTGATCATGATTATGTGAAAGTAAAGACAGGAGATGAATATCTGATACTGGCAAAAGCACGCCTCGACGTCCTCAAAGATAGCTTTGAAATAGTTGAACAGTACAAAGGTAAAGACCTTGAATACAAAGAATACGAGCAACTCTTTCCTTTTATCAAGCCCGAAGAAAAAGCATTCTACGTTGCGCTTGGAGATTATGTAACCATGGAAGACGGAACCGGTATCGTGCACACGGCACCTGCTTTTGGAGAGGAGGACTTTGCAATCGGCAAGAAGTATGGTCTTCCGTTTATGCGACCTGTGGACGAAGAAGGAAAATTCACGTCCGAGATCACGGATTGGGCAGGAGAGTTCGTAAAAGATGCGGATAAAGGCATCATAAAAGATCTCAATATGAGAGGAATGCTCTACTTGCGCACTCAGGTGAAACACACCTATCCTTTCTGCTGGAGGTGCGACAGTCCGCTTATCTATTTTGCACGCAAGTCTTGGTATATCAGAACTACTGCATACAACGACAAAATGATTGAGAACAACAGAAAGATCAAATGGTATCCTTCCTACGTTGGGGAAGGCAGATTTGGCGATTGGCTGGAAAATAATAGAGACTGGGCGATCAGCAGAGACCGCTACTGGGGCACTCCGCTCAATATCTGGCTCTGTGAAAAATGCGGACATCAGTTTTCACCGGGATCAATAAAAGAACTTCAGGAAAAGGGAACGCTTGTTGACGGTGCTCCCGTTCCGGACGACATCGAACTTCATAGGCCCTATGTTGATAATATCATATTTACCTGTTCTGAATGCGGTGGCATAATGCGAAGAACTCCTGAGGTAATCGACTGCTGGTTTGATTCCGGTTCAATGCCATTCGGGCAATGGCACTATCCTTTTGAAAATGAGGATATCTTTGATAAGGAACTCTTCCCCGCAGACTTCATTGCAGAAGGAATTGACCAGACACGAGGATGGTTCTATACAATGCTGGCGATCGCAACTTTTATAAAAGGAGAGTCATCATATAAGAGCTGCTTGGTGAACGAAATGGTACTGGATAAACACGGTAAAAAGATGAGTAAGTCCAAAGGAAATGCCGTTGATGTGTTTAAAATTTTAGATAAATATGGCGCTGATGCTACTCGCTGGTACATGCTCTCAACAAGTCCTCCGTGGACACCTACCCGCTTTGACGAAGAGGGTGTGCTGGAAGTGAATAAAAAATTTATCGGCACCCTGAAAAACGTAGCATCATTCTTTGTAACTTATGGCAATATTGATAATTTTGAGTATAAGGAATATTCCATAAATCCAGAGGATCGTCCTGAACTGGATAGGTGGATAATTTCTCGCTTGAATTCTGTGATAAAAAAAGTACGTGAGTTCAACGAGAAGTACGACCTTACCCGTGCAGTGCGCTTGCTGCAATCCTTTGTGATCAACGATGTGAGCAACTGGTATGTGCGCCGCATTCGAAAGCGCGTGTGGGCTTCGGGCATGGAGGATGACAAAGTTGCAGTATACATGACGCTTTATGAAGTCTTGCTTGCGGTCTCTAAATTATGTGCTCCATACACACCCTATATTTCTGAGAAGATCTTTCGGTCTCTTACGAATAAGGAAAGTGTTCATCTGGAAAATTATCCAGAACATGATGAAGAACTGATCCTGCCGAAACTCGAGAAAGAGATGCAGGATATAATCGACATTGTGTCACTTGCACGTGCTGCAAGAAATGAAGTGCAAATAAAGATACGCCAGCCGCTGCGAACGCTCTATGCTCCCGAAGAAATGAAAGATGTTGTTGAACGGATGAAATCACTGATTATAGAAGAGATAAACATCCATAATATAGAGTATGTAAGAGATAAAACCCGTTTTATGGATTACAGCATTAAACCGGATTACAAAGTGCTGGGACCTACCTACGGCAAGCACATGTCACACATTGCGCAAGCACTTCAAAATGCGGACGCAAACCACCTCATCGATGTCCTGAATAAAGATGGAGTCTATCATCTCGATATTGATACGAATGAGATAAAGATCACAAAAGAAAGTCTACAGATAGAGACGCAAAATAAAAAAGGTTTTGTGTACGGTGAAGATGGTGATGTCTTTGTTGCGCTCGATACTCGAATCGATGAAGAGCTCCTGCTTGAAGGAAATGCACGGGAGTTGGTAAATAAGATTCAGTTCATGAGAAAAGAAGAAGATTTTGATATTATGGATAGGATAATTATTTCCTTCTTCACGGAATCCGATGATATTATGGAGACCTTCGAGAAATTTACAAATTATATCCGGAAAGAGACGCTTGCTGTTGAAATTGTTGAAATGCAAAACTCGGATAATATGAAAAGCTGGAACGTGAATGGAAAAGAAGTTTTTCTTCAGGTCAAAACTACGAAATAAAATAAAAATCTGTAATTATTGAGTGTAGGGAGCGCTTAGCGGTGCTCCCCTTTTTTATTCATCCCCTCGTTCCCCAAGCTCAAACTCAACATCTCATTCCCAAAGCCCAAACATAATTCCTCGTTCCCCAAGCCAAACACCAAACAACTCGTTCCCCAAGCTTTAGGACGTTAAATGCGAAGCATATTTAACTGTTCCCACTTTGGGAATGTCCTGTGCGCAACCAAGCTGGGGCTTGGTAGCGAGACAAAATACGATATTTAATTTCCATATTTTACTAAAGCTTGAGCTTGAATTGAAGCAGAAAGGGAAACTCCACCTATAGGTTGCCAACCCTTTTTTATAAGATCTCTCACTGTGGATTCAATTTTATCTGTTGAAGCTGAAATTGGTCGAACTCTTACAATTTTGTAATCAACAATTTCTTTCTCCATAGCATTTTATTCCTTTAAGTTTTTTTCTTATTTTTATTGTGATATTATATAGCCAAATCATACTTATTTCTGCCCTGTATCAATTAAACCATTATTGTCTCGGAATTCAAGCATACCGGATTTATTTAATAAATAATATTCTCCGAAAAGACTATTATCATTTTTATCAACAAATTTTCTTCCATATTTTGTTTTCTTTTCAATCATCTCATAAGTTCCAGAACTCCCGTCTGAATAAGTATCTTTTCGTACAATTTTGCCATTTTTATTAATTATTTCAATCTTACATCCAAGTTTTTCAAAGATACCCCAACAAATTACATTATTTCCTAACGAATTTTTATATAGTTTTTCTGTTTCCTCTTTTTCTAATCCAAGAATTTTAACTTCTAGGCCTGGATTAAAATGGGTGGTTGCCCAAGCACCTGAATCTGTTTCCCATCCGGGAAGATAATAACAAATATAAATTCTGTCATAATTTGTTTTGTCTGAATTTTTTATTTCATAGGCAATTTTAGTAAGGACGTCTTCTGATACTTTATTATTCAACCTAATATTATAACTCTTCTTTATATCTGACAGGGTATATTGAGATATAATTTCGTAATTAATAGATTGAACTGTTTCATGCTTTACTGATGAAGTTAAGGGCTTATAAACCCAACCTTCAATTCTTACTTTTACCCAATCCCCTTTTTCTTCCAATACACTTAACTTAGTACCCAAATTTAGCATACCAATCTTATTGCCGTTTGGATAGTCTCTGAAATTTAGAATTTCTCCATTAACATAAATGTGTGCTGAATACAAAGCAGTACATTGAATTAGGATTATTAATATGACAATTGTTTTTTTCATTATACCTTCTTAGGTTCTTTATTCATTTTAAAAACCTTACTATTAATTTACAACCCTATCTCTATCCCGACAGGGCAGTGGTCCGAGCCCATAACATTCGGGAGAATGAAAGCATCCTTCAGATTGGGCTTCAGCATCTCTGAGATCAAGAAATAATCAATTCTCCACCCAACATTATTTACACGGGCATTGAACATATAACTCCACCATGAATAATTTCCACCTTCCTGATCGAACTCCCGAAAAGTATCTATAAAACCTGCTTCAATAATTCGAGTAAAATCCTCCCGCTCCTCATCAGTAAAACCGGCATTATGATGATTGTCTTTTGGACGAGCTAGATCTATTTCTTTATGTGCGACATTAAGATCACCGCAAAAGATAATGGGTTTGACTGCCTCTAGATTTTTCATATACGCAAGGAAATCTTTATCCC
>JAVCDK010000024.1 GCA_030765865.1 Candidatus Celaenobacter antarcticus
ATCGTTAAAAAATATCCGGAGATGAAGATCCTTGCTATAGAAAGAGGTAGGAATATAATTACAAATCTAACTGATGATACCAGGATGCTCCTCGGTGATAATATCATTTCATACGGTAAAGTCGATGTGATAAAGAAGGTTCTTCATCAAAGACTGATCGACAAAGTGAGGGATAGGGTCACCACACATAAGAAGAAAAATAAGAAGAAAGAATGAAAAAAGTTTTGCTCTCTTTAGATTCTGGTTACCAAACCCCAGCTTGGTAACCTACAAACCATAAAATGAAAAAGCTTCTTTTCACTGTTTTCTTTCTGCTTAGTTGTCATGTTCTGTCGGCTCAGGGAAGCTGGATGCCGAAGAAAACCTACTGGCCCCGTACGCTCGTGGATTCCAGCCAGGTCCTTGTGCAAGAGGTTCGGGATAGAGTGCTCCGCGCTCCATATAGTGCATGGTATGCGAGCATTTGTGCCGCTTCAGATCTGAACTATTCATCATACATATGGGAGAAACAGAAGGCACGTATTGCGAGATGTGCTGCATTCAGATTTTTTATTGATGGAGATTCATTTTACGGAGATAAAGCAAAGGAATATTTGCTCGTAGCAAAAAGAGAGGATTCAAGCAGTATATCCGAAGAATATGTAAATATTATCTGGGATTCTGAAATTATCTCGATGATTAGCATTGCCTATGATTTTCTCAAAGGAAATAATTATGATTTCGGTGGAGAGGAACAGCAAGTTCGGGATAGAATTCAGTGGGTAACCGGAGCGCTGTATGAAGCAGTGATTGATGATGATTTTGGACTACTGCATTATGCGTGGGTGCTGGGACATGGTGAAGAAACGAATTATGGTGTGAAGCTTGCTTCTGCTGTAGGTATGGCTGCGATTGTGCTCAATACGGAAACAAGCGGAAGCAACCACACAAAGCCCTCGACATGGATCGAATATGCCGTCACAAAACTCTACAGACAGATTGGAAATTATCTTATTGATCAGGATGGAGGATGGGCGGAAGGGCATCATTATCTTGGTTTCAGTGCTGTGAATTTCATACCTTTTGCTTTTTCTTATGAGAACTTTACAGATGGTATTCCCCAAACTTTTGGAAGTACAACCTATTTACCTCCTCTGCAGCAATACAACTTTCAGAAGAATACGGAGTGGGGGATTAAAATACGCATGCCCGATGGGCCACGACCACCGATTGATGATTGTTTTCTGAACTCGTATTATTACAGCGCTGCATTTGCTTCATATTACGATAACGATGTTCTGGCATGGGATTACATTTATAGCGATCGACCTTACAATACGTGGGCATCTTCATCAAATATTGATGTGGAGATGATCTGCTTGTATGATGATGTATATGACGGCACAACTGAACCGAATTATACAAGCACATTTGTGCCGGAGGCAGGGCAGGCGGTTTTCAGAAATGATTGGGAAAGTGATGCGACTTATATGTGCCTGGTTGGGGAACACGGTGTCGCACGAACAGGGGGGCGCTCACACGAGCATCCGGACAATCTGAGCTTCATCATCTACGCGCTCGGGGAGTATCTGGCAATGGATTCCGGTTATATAAGCTGGGGTGAGCACGATAAGGTTATGAATGCTGATAATCATAATTTGATTCTTGTAAATGGGAGCGGTCCTTCATCTGCAGGAACTTATACTGCAAATGGCACTGATGCCTATATCCAGAATTTTTACGATACCCGATTTCTCGATTATGCTGAGGTGCAGACCAATTACCAGAATGTTGATTTCACTCGATGTGCAACCTTTTTTAATAATGAGATTTTTATTCTCACTGATTTTATAACTTCTTCCAGCACAAAGACATACGAGTGGCTTCTTCATGGCAATGGTGGCGGATCAACAGGTGGGCAATTCACTTTTTTGACAGATGACAAACGCTCTACAATCGGCTCGCAATATACGCAAAATAATATTTCTCTTGATTGCTATATCAATTCAATAAATGCAATTAATTTTTCTTCATATGATGACTTTCATGATGATGGAACGTACAATGTGCCGGCAACTCATACAGTGACAAAAGCATCAACCTCCGGTTCGAATACGATTTTTTCATCAATGCTTATTCCGCACGAAAACACAAAAGATATTACATACGAATCCCTGGATTATGGAACGACTATCGGTGGATTGGTTTCGATGGATAGTACCAAGATACTCACACTTGCAAAGGAATACACTTACGGCATTTCCACGCTATTTGATTCTGTACCGCTCGTTTTTAATGCGAATTATATCGCAATTTCAAAAGAAAACGGCGCATTTCAGCCGAACAATGTGGTCCTCAAAAATGGAGATTACCTTCATTATGATGACACTATTTTTTTTATCAATACAGAGAATCGCTGCGATATAGCGCTTCATATCGAAGAGGATTTTGCGGACGGGTTTGTAAGCGGGCAGGGTTGGGTGGAGTTTTATACAGGCAATGAGCCGACTTCTGTTTCAGGGACTTCTTCGTATGGTTTTTCTGATGGAATTCTTACCATGCAATTTGATGAAGCTTCTAATTTTTATATTGAAGTGGACTGGTCTCTTCATCCAGTCAGAATAGATTCTTTGAGCAATACTATTTTTTCCGCTGATGATGAAATTTATATTTATGGTTCGGGATTTGAACAGTCAGGAAATGTGTTTTTTAATACGCTTGCTGCTGACGAGATAATATCCTGGAATGAAACTGAGATCGCTTTGATCGTACCGGAAGGTGTATCATCAGGAAATCTCATAGTCGAAAATATGTATGGTTCGAGCAATGCAGTTGCGTATCAAATTTTGAGCTCTACCGGTGATCCCGAGGTTGCTCAACCTATTCCAAACCACGTCATAACAGCAGGGACAACGAAGTTCATTGCAGATCTGAATACGGTTTTCTGGGACCCTAATGGGGATGTGCTGCTTTTCTCTCTGGATTATGATTCACCCTATCTGACCCATGATGAAGATTCACTCCAAATTGGAAGAATTTATTTCACTGCACAGGATAATGTGCAGGACACTCTATTTGTTACTGCAACAGCTCAGGACCCGGATAGTGCAAGCGTTTCTGATCAGTTCATCGTACTGATACAGGACTACAACGATCCTCCGCAAATAGACCCGATCCCTCTGCAAATTTTCAGCGAGGACGATTCTCTCATCATTGCATTCTCCTATTTTGATTCCCTTGTGTTCGATCCTGATAATTCGCACGACGAGCTCACGTATTCTTTTGATGAATGTGCTCCTCTTAGTATACAAACTGAAACGAACTCTTTTCACATACATGCACCTGATGATTGGTTCGGACAGGTACAAACGGTTTTTCAAGTTTCGGATGGACAAAATCTGGCTGAAGAGAACTGCGAGTTCTCCGTACAACCCATCAATGATCCACCGGAAATTACCTTACCGGATTCAATAATATTTCTCGAAGATGACACCTACATTTTTGATGTTAGCACCTATATTTCCGACATCGAGGATTCGCTGAATAACCTGGTACTTTCCTGGATTGAACCCCAGTATATAGAGGTACAGCAAATCGGATGGGATGTGTATCTTTCGACAAAACAAGCAGATTGGTATGGTGTTGATTCGGTAGAATTTACAATCACCGATGATGAAATGGGAAGCAGCAGCGATATTGTTATGGTGCAAGTTCTCGCGCAGAATGACCCGCCTTATGTGCAGGATACAATTCCGGATTTTACAAAGGATGAAGATTTTACAGATACTATTCAGGTACATCTTAATAACTACTTTGCTGATCCTGATAATGATAGTCTTACATTTTCAGTTGTGTTTGTTTCCACTCAGATATCGGCTTTGCTGGACAACGATCTGCTTCAAATTTCTTCTTGCTTAAATTGGTTTGGAGATTCCGAAATTATTGTAAGAGCAGATGACGGAAACAGGAATAATTATAGAGAAACCGCACAGGATTCATTTGTTGTATTCGTGTTGCCGGTTAATGACCCGCCCCAAATAGTATTGCCCGATACTTTTTCCTTTTTTGAGGATGATACGCTCACAGTTGCATTTGATGATTTTGTAAGCGATGTTGATAACGAACTGCGAGAACTTACTCTTTCCTGGATTCAGCCGAATTACATTACTATCATTCAGGATGACTGGAATGTATCCTTTTCAAATGCAGTAGAAAATTGGAACGGCTTCGAATCAGTAACCTTTATCATTATGGATTCCAGTCTTGTTCAGGACAGCGATACGACTGTCGTGCATGTGTATCCTCAAAACGATCCTCCATATATTCTTCCACCGATAGGGGATTTTACTATTCCCGAAGACTATTTAACTCCAATACATATCACACTGTATCTCTATTTTCATGATCCTGACGGAGATGTGCTGGCATACCATGTAGAATGGGATTCGACAGAACTCAGTATATCACTTCCTTCAAGTTCGGAAATAAGCATTCTTCCTCAACCGGACTGGTTTGGAATTTCAACAGTTGTCGTCTCAGCAGATGATGGTTTTACCTATTTGAGGAACCGCCCCTCGGTTACAGATACTTTTGAAGTGACTGTCGAACCCGTTAACGATCCCCCAATTATCAGATATTATATTCCTGAAGAGCTCG
>JAVCDK010000132.1 GCA_030765865.1 Candidatus Celaenobacter antarcticus
AGCTTTATTTCTTGGCAGGTTACAGATCAGATATGTTTTTCGGTCGTTTAACCGCGAATCTTAATTATGTATTTAATGACCGTACTTCGAGTATAATGCTCGGTTACACCTATGCGGATGTTAGTAAAGATGGCTATTCCGGCTTCACATATAAAATCGATTATACGATCTTTAAGAAATTCCTGTTGCGCGTGTGGGGTAATGCGAATTTTGCCCGTAAGCTTTATGGAACACAGGTGGGAGTTGGAGTTTTGTTTTGAGGTTTTGCATATTGATAAATCATTAGTAGGGACTCGCGTGTTTTAATTGACAGCAAATCTACCATTTATTAAATATTTTTTCTCGTTTATAATAAAAAAGTCTGGGGGTTTCCTCATGATAGAAAGAATGAAAGACCTGCCCGATAATGTGCTGGGTTTCACTGCAATAGGAGAGCTCACTGCTGAAGATTACAAAACTGTAGTCATGCCTGCGGTTGAGGAAAAGGTAAAAATCTATAAAAAAATCCGCCTGATCTATGTCTTCGGTGCCGGATATCACTATTAAAGTCCTTAACTCTGCTCATTTGATCGGAATGGAAAAACCAGAAGAAACGAATGCTCTCATGCTGGATTTTCTTAGCGAGTAATCCCTCAGCCCATTATGGAAATGATAGCATTCTTGATTAACGCAGTAATAGCATTTTCTTTATTATAACCCCATCTCCTGCTTGTAATTTATAGAGATATACCCCATTCGAAAGTGGGCTTGAGTTCATAGGATCGACACCTGTTTTACTGCTCCAGTTGATCGTATAAGTTCCGGGATTCAGTATGCCCTCGAGTAATTTTGCAACAAGTTCACCCCTGATATTATATATTGATAGATTTACACGATTTCTTTCTCTTAAGCCAAAATGAATCGTCGTAGAGGAATTGAAGGGATTGGGATAATTTTGATAAAGGTATATCTTGCTTGTAATATTTTCATTAAATTCGTCGTCAATATCTGTGACTATGTCAGAATAATATAGATTCACAGCATAGGTAGAAGCTTCAAAAATATAGTTGCCATAAACTGCAATCGACCATGGTACTCCGGGTCCGCAAACCGATGTACACGAATCAATCAAAATAATATTATTGATGTCCGAAATATCAAAGATCTGCACACCATTATATAAATAGTTATTCTGGACTTCCAAAGCAAAAGATGAGCGGTTCGATTCTATATAATTCACCTGGTAGGGCTGTGCTGGATTTGAAACATCAAACACATATATCCCATGCTCATTGCTTCCCATAAAAACATAATTGTCCTTTTGGGCAAGAGAGCGGTAGTATCGTGTTGTATCCGGATTTATTGTAGCGATAAGATCCAAATTTGCCGGATTAGATATATCAATAATTCTCAATCCGCCATTGTAATTAGTTTGATAGGTATGAAAGTTGGCATCTGCGATAAAAAGCAGGTTGTCTTTTACGCACAATGCATTGGGATTATCTGCAAAACTATAGCCACCAAGATATTGTATATTATTAGGATTTGTGACATCATATACTCCCAGAACACCCCAGATGTTATCAACAGCAAAGATAAGATTCTCTTTTTTTGCTAACCGTGTTAGGCATCCCTGATAATCGCCTACAGGATACATATTAGCCGGATTGCTCACATTTAATATTACAAGTCCATAACCACATGCAACATAAGCAAGAACACCATCCGTGCAAATATCACTACTCCAATTAATATATGGATATGACCCAATAACGTCGCTCTCTTCTGGTAAAGAAATGTCTAATATTGTAACTCCCCGCATGGATGAGATATATGCATAATCATCTTTAATATCAATGCCTTCATAGAAATCAGTATTTTCATACCAGTATGTTTGAAGAGGTTGAGTAGGGTTTGTTAAGTCCATGATATAAAATCCATATTCCCAGTTCGTGACATAAAGATATTCGTCAAAAACATACACGCTTGTGATCACATTTCCCGGTGGCCAGGGCGGATCATAGTTGCCGGCAATTTCCGGATTTGCAGGATTCGACACATTAATGATCTTCCCTCCATTCAGGTATAAATAGGTATGATATTTTACAAATTTGTTATTCCAATCCATTAATCCAAGACTCTCTGTATAGCTCAAGATAGCTGGTGATAAAGGATTTATAATATTTAGAATAAAGTAAGAATTCCATTCAGCAATATAAATAATGTTACCGTCTATCAATAAGTATGGATCATTATTGCTTGCATATGATAGCGGAAGGCTCAGCTCGTTTAATAATGAAATATTTAGAATATCCTCCACCTCATAGATTCTCAAATGAATTTCTGATTCGTTATATATCGTATTAGCTGTATAAAGGTAATTGTTATGGAAGTCAAAAGATTTCACGCTATCTATCACGGCAATCTGAACTGGAGAGAAGACATTGTTGATATTATAAATTTTCAACTTATATGTCAGCTCATCGCCCACGAATTCCTGGGTTTGCATGAACAGCAATGTGTCTCGTACGACAAATCTCTGGGCTGATTCATCGATTTCAGAAATGAGAATCGGTTCATGGAGATTTGAGATATCATATATAGAAGTTTTATTATCATATGTCCCGAAGGAGGATACGAGTGTACTCACAAAAAGAAGGTTATCTTGAATACTGAGGTAATATGCCATATTAAAAGGAACAATATTCACAAGCTCCGGATTTGTTTTGTCTGTTACATCAAGGATCATAACACACCATTGTGTTGCCAGATATGCGGTATTGTTTGATATGACAACATCTTCATATATGCCTGAGACTAATGGCGAGGTGATATAATCGATGGAGAATAATCGGGTGCTAATAAAAACGAAAACTATAATAAAAAATAATCTTTTCATGCTATCTTTCCTCTGGTGTAAAAGTCTTTTGTTCTTCATAAATTTTACTACTAAAAACTACTTCCTTATTATTGAGTTAGCCATCATTTCCTGTTGCTTCTTAAAGATCGTGGAGTGCTTATCGATTCGCAGTAAGGATTAAGATGATTGGGTAGAATCTAATTAGAGTTATATCAAAAAAAATACAATCTATATTTAAACCAGATGGAAATTATAACTCAATGCCTAAAACACATATTCAAATATATTTAAGAAATTATCATCTCCATTAAATATGGTTAGATATCAAATAAATAAAATATTTTTGTCAAATGTTAGTTTCTTACCTTGGATTTACCTGAAATACATTTGAATATGACTCAATATACAACATAGAAAAATTTGACAATCAAAAACATCCCCAACTCTTTATCAAAAAAAATACATTTTATTAAAATCATGAAATACGATATTGATCAAACGTGCAAAATTTTAAAAGCGTTGTCCCATGCTGACAGGCTGAAGATCGTACTTGGGCTATATCACGACTAATGTAATGTGTCTGTTTGCCAGAAGAAGATGGGCTTGCCTCAGTCAACTATCTCTCAGCACCTTAGAATTATAAAAGAAGCTGGGATTTGCATCAGCAAACGCCAGGGAAATCAGGTCTGTTATAAAGTCGTCGATGAGTTCACGATTGAGATAATCAAAATACTTGAGAGATAAATTTTTTTTCTTATGTATATCCAACTATTCGAATATAACAATAAAGAAATAATAAGGAGAAGTTAAATGAAACACACCATTACACGTAAGGAAGACCTCAATGCTGCGGATTATGTCATTGATGTCATTGCTCCTGAGGTGGCTAAAAGATTCCGTCCCGGCAATTTTGCCGTGTTGATCACTGTCCCAAAAGGTGAAAGGATACCGATGTCAATTGAACGAGCTGAAGGTGATACGATTACAATGTATATCAAACGGCTTGCCGATGGGGTAAGACTCTGGGGTTTCACCGTGCATGGGCAATTTAAGGTTTTCCCCACAGATCAGCTTGAACAGGCAAAGGGGTGGATAAAGGAAAAAAAAATACCCCTATAGAATTCACCAGTCCCTTATGTCATTTTGATTTGATAGTTTCGTCCCAAACACCCATTTTCAATAAATTGACAGAAATGATAATCTTAAAAATATTCTCACAACACAGGAGCATAAAACATGAAACTTATAGTTCTCGTGGACAATAATACTTACATCGACCGATATTTTCTTGGAGAACCGGCACTTTCTTTCTTTATTGAGGATGAAGAAAAAAGGATCCTCTTTGACTGCGGCTACAGTAATATATTTTTTGAGAATGCCCGAAAAATGGGAATCGATCTGCGTTTTCTGGATTACCTTGTCCTTTCACATTCACACCTTGACCACACCTGGGGCATCGAGACACTAATCCGCGAATATACAGAAGCACGCCTTGAGAAACAGAACTTTCAAAAACCGCTGCTTATTGCACACCCAAAGATCTTCGTAAGCACTTATGTCGATGGGGTCGGTGAGATCGGAACGTTATTTTCCAAAAATAAAATTCAGCCACACTTTGCATTACAACTTAGCAAAGACCCCGTTGCCCTCACTGAAAACCTCATATTTCTTGGAGAGATACCGCGTGTATTTCCATTTGAAACCATGTCTCCAATAGGAAGAAAAGCGGGTGAAAAAGAAGATGATCTCGTTCCTGATGATACTGCGCTTGCTTACAAAT
>JAVCDK010000171.1 GCA_030765865.1 Candidatus Celaenobacter antarcticus
TTTTTACTTTTATTTAACATCTCTAAAACAATGTCTTTAGCTATACTGTCCGATGTTCTCTTTTTTACTTTGGGATCAAAATATCCATCAAAGTATTCAATTTTGGTTCTAAATTTTTCTACGGGCAAATTATAAGAAAAACCTTCTTCAGCTTTTTCCCATTTGCCATAAGGTGCAAAATCAGCTCTTGCAACATTGAAGGCAGAATTAAATCCATCAAAATTTCTATCCTTACAAAATGCAAAGACACATAACGCATCAGGCTTTTCTTTATTAAATTCAGATGTAATGCAATGTTCTATATTGAATAAAATTTCAGTTTTTGAAAGATTCTTTGGAAGTAGAATACGCAATTCGAGCCGTTTTATCACAGAAAAATTTAGCCAATTTTTTTCAACAATTGAGTAGTTTGGAGTAAATGAAGCAGTTGGATAATTAATGTCTGCAAGTGGCTCTCTTTTTCTTTTATCCACAACAAGCTGAAAGGCTTTATCCAATGAACCTTCAGAATCAACGATACTTTCATAAACTTTATCGAAATCGGATTTGCGATTAATCCCATTTTGTTTTTCAAAAAACAGTAATTTTTTTATACAAATTTCTGCAATCTCAGAAATATTATTATTATAATAAATGGTGATTATGTTTGATGGTAATCCTAAAATAATAGTATCATCTAATCGGATTGGAATAAATCTATTCTCCTTATTGCGTTTAAGAATAATATCCCATTCATAACGAGTCCAAACTTTTTTCTTATAATTTTCTGAAATTAACACAATAACTTCTTTGCTTTGAGAAAATAATTGTTCAAAATAACTTTCACCATCTTGACCAACTAATTGATGTTGTTCATTTGGTGCAAAAAAAATACTAAAATCATCATAATATGATTTTATTCCACTAATTAATTTTTCAGCAATTAATTTATCCTCTCCAGCATAAGAGATTGCGAAATCATAATGATACAGATTTTCTCCTTCTAAGTAAGTTTAGTGCCACTAATGTCTATATCCCCGACAATTTTGTCGTGAACATTACCATGTTTAGGGTTGTATACGACAAATGTCTTGGATATCCCATTTAGATTAACACTCATTTTTCTTTTTCTTTCTTGCTGCCTTTTAATTCCAATTATCTAAAGGACTGACGATTTTCGTCTTTGCAAAATTTGTAACATATGTATAGATTTCTGTAGTTCTAACGCTTTTGTGCCTATCAATTTTACATCTTCTCATTTTAACCTTTATACATTTTCCCAATCAGACTTATTAGAAATTAGTCCGCCAGCGTTTACTCCGACTTTCGGCGGATGGCGGCTCGGATTTAGATATTTACACAATCGTTTCTTCCGTTTCCTTATCAAAGAAGTGGACCTTTTTCATATCAAAGACAAGTGTCATAATTTCACCCATCTTTGGCTCTTCCTTTGGCTCGAGCCGTCCCGTAAAAGTGGTATCTCCTGCAAGGAAATTTACGACAAATTCAGAACCAAGCGGTTCCACAACTTCAACCTCGGCATCCAGTTCGGCAGGTATCTCTGCGTTGGACGAATATTTCTTATGATATACATCCTCAGGGCGCACACCCATTACGATCTCTTTATCTTCGTAGTCTTTAATAGAGTCGTCATAGGTGTCCGGGATCTTCACGGAGAAGGTGCCGAAGTCAAAATGAAGATGGCTACCCTTTTTGCTGATTTTGCCGTCAAAGAAATTGATCGCCGGGCTTCCGATGAAACCTGCAACGAATTTATTGGTGGGGTGGTTGTATACATTGATCGGTGAATCTATCTGCTGAATGAGTCCGTCCTTCATGACCACGATCTTATCACCCATTGTCATGGCTTCGGTCTGGTCATGGGTCACGTAGATGATGGTTGTTTCAAGTTTTTTATGCAGTTTGCTTATCTCTGCTCTCATCTGCACGCGGAGTTTTGCATCGAGGTTGGAGAGGGGCTCATCAAAAAGGAACACTTTTGGCTGGCGCACAATTGCTCTGCCCAGTGCCACGCGCTGGCGCTGTCCACCGGAAAGCTGCTTTGGCTTTCTATCCAACAGCTCCTCAATACCGAGAAGTCCTGCGGCTGTTTTCACGCGACCATCAATCTCGTCTTTGGGAGTTTTACGCAGCTTAAGAGCGAATTCCATATTTTGATATACGGTCATGTGCGGATAGAGTGCATAATTCTGGAACACCATTGCGATGTCCCTGTCTTTGGGAAGCACATCATTCACAATTTTATCACCGATATAGATATCGCCGGATGTCACATCTTCGAGTCCCGCGATCATGCGCAGGGTGGTTGTTTTTCCGCAGCCGGAAGGACCTACCAGCACGACAAATTCTTTGTCTTCCGCAGTAATGTCCGCTTCTTTTACTGCCACAAAGCTGTTCTCGTATACTTTTGTTATTTTAACTAATTGTACTTTTGCCATGTGATATTCCTGAGATTTTTGTAATTCTATGCATCATTGCACTTTGCCGTGTCAAGTTTTATAATGGCGATTGTAACATGCAATCAAAAAAGCGGAACTCTGAAGAGCTCCGCCTTTATTTATGTAAGGATGCAAAAATCCTATTTATCGGTATTCATCTATTCGGACTGCTGGTTGATCTTCTCGAGAATGTCTTCCTCGCCCGTGAGCGCTTTCAGCATATAACGCGCCGAAGGATGGAGTGTTGTATCTGTCACGACACCCTCTATCGGGTAAGTGAGTACTTCTGTGAACATCTCGATGGCTTTTGCGTCATTCTTCAGGTATTCGGAGTAAATGAATCCCTTCATGAATTTGGCTTTATAATCATCCTGTCCGTTTGCATAGTCTTCGATTACTTTGTCATAGTAGTAGTTAGCACGCGCATAGTTTTTCTGTGTCATGGCTTCTTCGGCAAGAGTGAAAAGTGAATCAGCAGGAAGTTTTTCTTCAAGGCGGTCCGGATAGACCACGAGATTATACTTCTGGCGCATCTCTGTTTTGAGTTTTTCAAAGAGGTCTTGCTGCGCTTTTCTCATAAGATTGGTTTCGAGCTCAGCCCGGACATCATCGATGCTGCGATATGATTTTGGCGTGAATTCTACAACTTTGAAGAAAACCCAATTTCCTTTCACGTCTCCAAACACATCACTGAAAGAACCTTCCGGCACTGAAAATATTTTTTCAAGATACGTATCGTCTTTACCCACGCCAGGTATGATGCCACCTTCATAAATGGGTCCGATCATGCCGTCGTTAGCAGTTTTCACGCAGTATTCTTTGATCAATCCGTTGAGCTCTTCATCGGTCTGTGCTTCCTTGGCTTTAAAGAGCAAGAAATCGGCGGTAACCTGATTTTCGCATGCAAATTCCTGTACCTTGACATGAGGCTTATTCACATAGCGTTTTTCCTTATCTGCTTCATACGCTTTCACGATCTCTTCTTCCGGAACCACTGCTGCGTCGACCACAAATTGCTTATAATACTCGCGAAGAGCGCCGATCATCTTTGCTCTGCGAAGCTCATCTGCGATTTCGGGATGATTTTCATATCCCTTCTTTATTGCATCATGATACAGCACATTATTGTTGGCTTTTTCGTTGATGAAATCAACCTTTGCACCGGCTTCCTGAAGGAGCTGTTTTCTTTCCATCGGGAACATGCTGACTTCATGGGCAAAATCTTTTGCAGTATACACAAGTTCAGGAGCTGAGGATGCTATGAGTACAACGCTTCCAGCAACTTCAGAGGAGTCTGCTTCTTCAAAATTTATTTCTTGGACAGCAAGCGTGTCTATTGAGATAGTATATTTCACAAATAATTTATCGAGGATCTGTGCGCGAAGTTCTTGTTCTTTTTCGCTGGTATATCTACTGCTCACATCTTTTTCCACTTCATCATATGGGCGGATAGTGCTCAAGTCAAGCTCAGCAACTTTTACGATATGAAAAGCATCATTGAACTCGATCGGAGGGATGATGTCATCGACTTCTGCAACAAAAATGAGGGAATCCAATTCTTCTGATCTGCCGATATTCGGGATATAACCGCCTTTTCTGATATTGGTGATCACGCCACCCTTTTTCTTAAGATTTTCATTTGTGGTATATACGTTCATGACCTCAACAAAATCTTTGCCGGAAACCAGCTCCTGGTATGCTGCGTCTGCATTTTCTTTTGTCTTGGTTTCTATATAGAGGAGCGTGGCTGTCGGTGATTTCTTATAAAAATCATCTTTCTGCGCTTCATAGTATGCCATAAGCTGGGCATCAGTGGGTTTGCCCTTGTCTTTGATCTGCTCCTGATTATATTTATCAAGGATAACTCTTTCTGCATTCTGACGATAGAATTCCTGAGCGCTCTGAGTGTTTTCCATTCCTTTGCTCAGTGCTTCAATATAGAAGATTTCTTCGATTGAATAGTCATCGAGATATTTTTGCTTTTGTTCGACGGTGAAACCACCGCGGGGACGATAAAATTGAGGGATCTGATCAAGACGTTCGTTAAAGACTTTTTCAGTGATCGTGCCGCCATCCCATTGTGCGAGGACTTGAGTTTTATCTTTTCCTTTTTCTCCCAACTCGCATCCGGCTAATACCAAAA
>JAVCDK010000141.1 GCA_030765865.1 Candidatus Celaenobacter antarcticus
TTCGGGTTCATTCTTGTTGGCAACTGCTGCCGATGAACAGAAAAGGAGCTGAAGAGTGATGGAAAATACAAATACAGATAAGATGACTTTTTTTATTTTCACCTTTCCTCCTGTCATGTATATATTTTATTTATTATAATTTTATAAATATTTGTTAAAGATTTGGAAGGGTCATATTTTTAATCAAGTAATTTGTAAATTTGTCTAAAATATGACAATTTTTTCTCGAAATTTAATAGTTGATTTTGAATCAAATTTATTTATTCGTCTTAAAACACAAAGGAAAAGGATAAACTTGCGAAAAGCATTTTAATTCCAATATCACCAGTGACACGAAAATACGAATTCTTCCCTATTTTCCAGCTATAGCCCAGACCTGCTGAGATTAATGGAAAAATCGTTTGCCTGTTTTTACTGGGAAAACTCGCACCACCAGGATCTGCCGTAATGTACAATACGTGATTCTTTGAATAATCTAGACCCAGCCTCCAAAAGCTAAACCATCCTGTTCTTTCAACATTTCTAAATTTTGTCTTTTGTAGGTATATTCCAAGAGCTGTTGCATCTCCTATGGTATTAAAATGCAAAGTAACTATCTCCTCAGAAGTGCATGTGGAATCATATATTAACCATCCATAGCCCAGATTTATACCCGGCAAAATAATCGTATCCAGTGAAAGTAAGAAACAAGTTTTTGGTCTCTGTATCGTAGTGCTATCTGATAGTTCAACAGGTTGAGAAATAGGAAGTTTATCAGCAAATACGCAGTTAACAAAAAATATCAATAATGTCGATAAAAGTATTTTTCTCATAATCTTCTCCATCTAAAACACATACGATAATGTTATACTAGCAAGCAACCACTTCAGACCCAAATCACCTGATATTCTGAAAAATGAATTATTTCCTGTTTTAAAACTATGACCAATTCCAAAAGTAAAATAGGGAGATAAAAATTGCTCTCCTGAACTTCCTGAACCTCCGCCAGGATCAAGTCCCCCAGAAGTCAAGCAATAATCAACTCCAATGCTATAACTTGTATAGAATCCAATCCTCTGTGGGGATTTAAAAGTATTCACTTTGCCAAATATTCCAGTGGAAGATATTAACATTATTGTATTCGCATGTATCATGACGAAATTTTCTTTTGTTGACGTTGAATCATATTTTATCCAGCCAAAGCCAATCTTAATTCCGGGCATTACAACGGTATCGACTGCGAGGGTATAACAAGTCTTTGGTCTTTTAAGAAGTGAGTCTTGAGAGACAGTGTCCTTTATAGCAGATTGAGTATTTGGGGTTGTATCATTAATAATTTCGTTTTGTGCGAAGATATTATAATTGAGAAAGTTTGGATGTAATAGTGCATTAATATCCTGCTTCTCTTCGCAATATAAATTGTTCATGAGAAGCATCAGGAAAACCATCAAAATTAATTTTTTCATAAAGCCTCTATCGCTTTAAATGCATGTACTATTTTTTTGTCAAATATTTTATTACCCGAGTCGGTCACGAAGAGAACGACTCGGATTTCTTTCACCCCGACTCATTTTTGCAAGCTGAGTCGTGTTTTCAAATTCGTTTTATTATAATCAAAATCTGAATTTCCAATCCAGTTGGGAATGACATGCTTTTTTATGGTTTTGGAGTAGACGACTCTGTTGTCTAAAGAACTCAATACTTTTACATCGAGGTGCTCGATGCACTCCAAAATAAAAGAATTACCTTGCCACAAGCTTCGAGTAAATGACATGCTTTTTGGCAATAATCCCGAAAAGTTTGACATTAAAAACCAGCTCGCCTACCAAGCAGTTGTGAAAGAAAATATCCGTAGCTTCGATAAGGAAATCCTATGACGAAGAAAGCCCCTGTAAAAAACATCGACGATATTATCAACGCAGTTGTCGCACTATACCTTACTCTCATCCGCTTTAACAAAAAGGAGCTTTCCAAGAATGATATAGAAAAAATATACAACATCATCAAAACCACCTTCCGGCAAGAAGAAATTCACATTCATCATATTCAGCGCCTGATCGAGAATCCACTCCCGCTTAAACAAGCTATCAGCATTATCAAAAATGACCTGCATTTCCCTGATAAGATAACACTCCTCATGAACCTGCTGCTTATTGCACATATCAATGACGACTTCTCTGTGATGGATAGACTGGATATTCTGGAAGTTGTGGAAATGCTGGAAATAAATATCCGGCTCTATTCACAAATCATAGACCTCATTGAAGAAGAAAAAGACTTTATCGAGCTCAGTTTGCAGGAATTCCTGCTAAATATCGACGATAATCTCTTCATGAATTCTCTTCTTCTCGGAGAAAGTTCCAATTGTGATATTCTGCTTAAAGATGATAGTCACACGCCTTACAAAATTATGGTTTTGATCATCGAAGACCTTGTTCTTGTGGGAAGTTATGTTGATGATATGTACAGGATCGGCTCACAGGCGTTGAAAAAAAATGTGCTCATGAAGCTTCAAAAAGATGAAACCATTATACTGAAAAAACACATAGACGAAAATGCGGTCGAGGTATCCTATCACGATATTTTGAAACTCTATCATAACAAAGTCGAGGAAGTTGCGAAAGTCATCAAATATACAAAAGAGAGTTTTGATGTCGATTTCACCCAAGAGAAGAACAAGCTTAAGATCGAGGTCTTCGGTGGAAAGATCGTGCAGAATAAAACCCTCCTTACCAAAGGTTCAATCTACGAAGTAATCATTACAGACCGCTTTATTATTAACGATATAATAGAACTCTCTCCCCTGGATATACTCACGGAGAAGCTTACCTTTGCCCGGGACGAACGGCGTTTTGACACGCTTTTCCTTGAAAATTATGAAGATTTTTTCCGAATGAATGAGCATAAGTCATCCAATGCAATTATAAAAATTTCTCAGAAAGATGAAGATTATTTTATTTCACCTTTAATTAAGACACCGCAGATATATCTTAATCATCAGCCCCTTGAAAAGGAAAAGGAATTTGAACTCGCAAAGGATGTCGTCACTATCGACAAAATTACGATCCGCTTTAACAAATTTTTTGATATTCATAAGGTCGAACTGGAAGTTGTCAAAATGGAGGTAAATAACCTGCATTACACCTTTAAAGACGATAACAAAGTTGCGCTGGATGAGATCAATTTTTATGTTAAACGCGGAGAATTTCTTTCCATTCTCGGACCAAGCGGAAGTGGTAAAACAACACTTTTAAAATGCCTGATAGGTGAGATCATTCCAGACACTGCTTCCATCTATATAAATGATTTTGATTTTTTTAAGAATTATTCCTATTTCCAGAAATATATTGGATATGTACCTCAAGACGACCTGCTTTTCAATAATCTGACCGTGTATGAAAATCTCTTTTATTGCGGCAAACTGCGCCTTCCGCATATCAGGGATTCCAGGGAACTAAAGAAGAAGATCGATAACATTCTCATACAGATCGGATTGTCCGAAAAAAGAGATATTGTAGTCGGCTCTATCATGGATAAGAAGCTCAGCGGCGGTGAACGTAAGCGGCTCAATATAGCACTTGAGCTTCTTGCAGAACCACTTATTATTATCCTGGACGAACCCACTTCGGGACTCTCATCAAAGGATTCCGAAAAAATTACCGATATCCTCAATGAGCTCAAAGAGCAGGGAAAGATCATCATTGCCACGATCCATCAACCCAACCCGGATATTTTCCAGAAATTCGATAAGATTCTTCTGATCGACCAACAGGGCACAGAAGTATTCTTCGGGAATACTGTAGAGGTGTTCAACTATTTTAATGATGAGCTCGAGAAGATCAGCTACGGCTTAGGAAATCTTTTAAGAAAAAAAGAGCTGAAAATGGCTGAATATCTTTTTGATATCTTACAGTGCCCACTTTTAGATTCAGAAGGAAATCCTGTTTATAAGCGCTCAAGCTCAATTGAAGGAGCACGGCAGGAACTCAGAAAATTTCCCCCGAGTCATTGGAAAGCAAAGTTTGAGAAATACCAGTTATTTGAGTTGATGAAGAGGAAGAATCAGAATGAATCTGATGATGCGGATGAGGCAGTCAACAAGAAAACCATTTCAAATAAGAGGACATCTCTCAGAGAATACTTCTCACAATTTTACTATCTTTTTGTGCGCAATATACTTAATAAATTCAAGAACAAAACAAATCTATTTGTAACATTTCTCGCAGCACCGGTGCTTGCGATACTCATATCAACTATTCTACGCTACTCGCCACCAGAACAGAGTTACTCTTTTGCATCAAATCTCAATATGAAAATTTTCATATTTATCTCGATCATTGTTTTTATTTTTCTGGGACTTTCAAACAGTCTGGATGAGATATTTTCCGAAAAACGCATCCTGATACGCGAGAAAAAATTACGCATCAAATGCAGTCTTTTCCTCCTGGTAAAAAATCTCACACTCGGAATTTTTGCCTTGT
>JAVCDK010000081.1 GCA_030765865.1 Candidatus Celaenobacter antarcticus
CGTTCCGGTAAATGCCTGTGCGCATTTCATGAGTGCCATACCTACATCGTCAGGGAGTTCCCCGGAAACCTCGAGCATTGCTCTGAACCCGGTAACCATAGTTATTCCGATGTCACCATCGCCGATCAGGTTATCAAGCTTATTCAGTTCATCGGCAGATTTCTCCATTTTATCAGCCATAATTTTGATTGCTGTTATCAATTTGTGAGTGGTCAGCCCACTACTCATAGCATCCAACCTTCCAGAAAGCACATTCACATGGCGCAGTGAGTAGTTTTTCCAGTTCGTCATCAAGCATGCAGATCGTGAGTGTCATACCAGCCATTTCCATCGATGTCGCGTAGCGTCCAACCAACGGCATGACAATTTCGACACCAATCTCGTCGAATTTCGATTTTATGTATCTGTAAGTAATGTATAATTCTTCGGGAGGTGTTGCTCCAAGACTGTTTACAAGCACAGATATCCTATCATTCTTTTTCAAGGGCATTTCCGCAAGGATAAATTCTAACATTTCCTGAGCAATCGCATCTGCTTTTTTCAATTTGCCCCGCCAGACACCCGGCTCGCCATGAATTCCCATACCCATTTCCATTTCATCATCTGCAATTTCGAATCCCGGTTTTCCTGCCTGGGGAACAGTACATGGAGTCAAAGCCATTCCAATTGAGCGGCAGGCATCAGCAGCTTTCTGGGCAACTCGGGTGACCTCTGCGAGATCGGCTTTTTCATCAGCTTTTGCTCCGGCAATTTTAAAAGCATAGACCAAACCGCCGGTACCTCGTCGCTTTCCTTTTTCTTCAGATGGTGCACTTGCCACGTCATCAGCCAACAAAACTGTTGTAGACTTTATACCTTCCATCTCAAGCATTTCACCAGCCATATCGAAATTCATGACGTCTCCGCCATAATTCCCAAACAACCGCAACACTCCAGCGCCACTATCTGCACAACGCATGGCGTCTGCGATCTGATCTGCGGTAGGGGAGCAAAATACATCACCGATTGCTGCTGCATCGAGCAATCCTTTTCCCACATAACCTGTGAAGATCGGAAGATGTCCCGAGCCGCCACCTGTGACGATGCCGACCTTACCCTTGATCGGCGCTTCAGGTCTAACAATAACGCGTCCTTGCGGTCCGGTCTGTTGATAATATTCGGGATGTGCAGCACAAAGTCCTTTGAGCATTTCGTTCACAAAATTCTCTGGATCATTAAGGATCTTTTTCATGGGAAGCTTCCTATGCTTTTATTTTTTCGAGCAGTTTATGGATCACATCTTTTGAGGTAATTCCTTCTGCTTCGGCTGCAAAATTTAAAAGAATTCTGTGCTGAAGGATCGGTGTAGCAACAAACTCGATATCTTCCATTGACGGTACTGTGCGTCCGTTCAATGCAGCGCGGGTTTTTGCTGCAAGGACAAGATATTGGGAAGCTCGTGGTCCCGCTCCCCAGTTCACCCAGTTTTTCACAAAATCGGGCGCATCATCAAATTTTGGGCGGGAAAGACGTGCAAGTTTTACTGCGGTTTCGAGTATGTGTTCGGGCAGGGGTATTTTGAAGATAAATTTTTGCAGCTTGGTGATCTCTTCTCCACTCACAATTTTTCGGATGGTTTCAAATTCTCTGCTTGTGGTGATTTCAGCGATTTGCTTTTCCTCTTCATATGAAGGATAGTCTATATCGATATGAAAAATGAACCTGTCGAGTTGTGCTTCGGGCAGGGGATAAGTGCCTTCCTGCTCGATGGGATTCTGGGTTGCAAGCACAAAGAACGGGGGATCGAGGGGAAAGGTGTGATTTCCGGCAGTGACTTTTCTTTCCTGCATAGCTTCAAGGAGAGCTGATTGAGTTTTGGGAGGAGTACGATTTATCTCGTCTGCAAGGACAATGTTGGCGAAAATAGGTCCTTTTATGAATTGGAATGCACGCTTGCCGGTCGTCTTATCCTCTGTGAGAATATCGGTACCGGTTATGTCCGAAGGCATAAGATCGGGGGTGAACTGAATCCTGCTGAAGTTGAGGTCGAGCACCTGTGAAATAGTGCTTATCAGGAGGGTTTTTGCAAGACCCGGCACACCGACCAGCAGACAGTGCCCATTTGCAAAAAGTGAGATAAGGAAATACTCAATGACCTTATCCTGTCCCACAATTACTTTGTGTATTTCGTTCACTATCTTTGCCCTGGTTTCAGAGAGATTTTCTATAGTCTTTACATCGCTTTTCGAGACAATATTATCCATTAAATATCCTTTATTCAATACTTTTAGATAGATTGAGAAGTGTGTCTTTGGGATGTCAAGATTGAGGAATACACATTAACCACGAAGGGCACGAAAAACACAACCCGAGTCGTCATGGACCACTCCATAACGGATTCTATAATGATAATTGAAGAACACTGATTTGGGATTTTTGAAGTGACCGATCGTATTATAAATCGGTCAATTATGGTGGTATCATATTTTTGGACAGTGCAATAAGTGTGACTTTAGATGGTCAAATGGAAACAGAGTTATCAGATATTAGGAGACAAAGATGAAAAAGCGGAACAGGTATAGTGGAGTATATAAGGCACGAGTTGCACTAGAAGCTATCAGGGGAGATAAGACCTTAGCAGAACTATCAGAACAATACCAGATACATCCAAACCAGATTACGAACTGGAAATCGAAATTGGTACACGATGCCAGCTATGTTTTTGAAGATAAGAGGCAAAAGAAAAAGGATAGGGATGTACAAGTAGATGAATTATATCGTCAGATTGGTCAGTTAAAAGTTGAGTTAGACTGGCTTAAAAAAAATCTGGCATTAACTGTTAGGGAAAAAGCAATGCCCATTGATAAAGATAATAAACATATTCCCATAAGTCGGCAGGCAGCGTTATTAGGGATATCACGCTCTAGTGTATATTATGATCCGGTAGTAAGCGATAGCGATGTGAGACTGATGAATCTGATAGATGAGATTTATACAAAGGCACCCTTTTATGGTTCCCGCAAGATCAAGGAGCAGTTGAGCAGAATGGGTTATTCGATAGGTCGCAAGAAAGTCCAAAGGCTAATGGGCTTAATGGGCATACTATCAATTTATCCTCAGCAGAAGACCAGCATTCCTTGTAGCAGTCACAAGGGTATATCCCTATTTATTAAGGAATGTTCATATTGATCATGTAAACCATGTATGGGTAGCAGATATAACGTATATCAGAATGCATCGAGGTTGGTTGTATCTTGTAGCAATAATGGATTGGTACAGTCGCTATGTAGTTTCATGGGAGTTGTCAGTGAGTTTAGGAGTAGAGTTTTGTATATTGGCATTGGAAAGGGCGCTTATGCAGAGCAGTCCGTTAATTTTCAATACTGATCAGGGTTCACAGTTTACAAGTAAAGAATTTACTGATATGTTACATGGCAGTGATATACGAATAAGCATGGATGGAAGAGGAAGAGCGATGGATAATATTTTTACAGAGCGGTTATGGAGGACGGTAAAATACGATGAGGTGTACCTCCATGATTATGAGAGTGTAAGGTCAGCCAAAGCTAGTATAAAGAGCTACATATCCTTCTATAATAAAGAGCGTTTACATCAGTCATTAGGCTATGCGACTCCCTCGGAGGTTTATAATCGGAAAAGTAGAAGAGATAACAGTGAATCGAGCGGATTACTGATGCCCAGCTCCACCAGCAAGCTGTCGGATCAGGGCATCAGTAATTATAATATGGTACTAAAATAATTATGGAAAATCACACTTATATAACGCCTATTTTTGTCTTGACAAACGGGTCCACCTCACACACCTGTCATTATATCCGACATCCTTCACCTCACTATCCCGGGTAAGAATAGAGAGGTTTACGAGTAGTGAACTTAGTTTTCCTGAAACAAGTTTGTTTTTCAAATGCCCGGATCTAAAATTTTATACTCATTTTAAATCCTTTTACTTTTCTATTATTATGTTTCAATCTCTGCCAAATTTATTTTCATATTTTTTCATTTTATCACCTTTAAATATTATCTCTCTACATATATATCAAAAAAAGCACCAAATGGTGACGCCACCACTCAAAAAAGTTGAAATTATTTTTGAAAACTCAAGTCGAGTTTAGGTTTTTTTACTGTTGTTATGAAATAAGATAAAATTATATCTGTGGATTTTATAGGGTCTTCAAAATTCAATAGTATAATTCTAAACCCGACTCGGGTTTTGACGGAAAAAGGGCTGAGTATGTCCAGCACCTACAAAACTATTGTTATAATACAGAAAGGGTAATTGCAGGTTCATCCTGCAATAAAGTACCTCTCCCTTTACTTCCCTCTCCTCGCAGGAGAGGGCAAGGGTGAGGTTTTAAATTACAATCCCTCAATTATACACGTAATACTGTTACTTTCTAAGCATTTCTGAATTTCTCGAACTTC
>JAVCDK010000117.1 GCA_030765865.1 Candidatus Celaenobacter antarcticus
AGTATGTCCATTTTCACCGTATTGGAAACCCTCGTCGAATATCTTATATTTTATTTCGTTCGGTATACCAATTCCCTCATCCGCAAATCTGATCTCGCAAAATTCTTCGGCACAATTGATATCAATATCCAGCTTATTTGTTTTGCCATGCTTTATGGCATTGCTGATTATGTTCTCAAATACTGAATATATTGCATTATCCGCATAAACTCTACCAGCGCCCTTAACATCGATCTTAATATCCTGGTAATTTTTAATAACATCCTGCGCTACTTTTTCTATATCATACTCATCTAAATCAGAATGAGAATCAATAAATTGTTCTTGTTCACGTTGCTTCTTTATTGTATTGAGACTTTTCCCCACTCGTTTCTCAATCTCGTCAAGCATAGTCTTGTCTTGTTCATCACGATATAGATCAAGAGCACTTTTTATCACTATAAAATCATTTGAAATATCATGACGTAAGATCGAGTTTGCTACTTTTAACCGCTCTCGACTTATCTTTAATTCTTCTTCCGCCTGCTTACGCTCGGTAATATCCTGAACGAGTACAAGGATAACGGGCTCATTTTTTAATGTAATTGCAGTTAGATGAATTTCAACTGGATATTGTGATCCGTCTTTCCTGAAATGAGTTGAAAATAATTGCTTATGCCCACCATGCCGAAGTCGTATCCAAATGTTTTTCCTATCGTCTCTGGTAATGCTTTGATGATCTATATCATCAACAGTCATGCTTGACAATTCTTTTTTGGTATAGCCAGTATATTTCGTAGAAGTTTTATTCACAAGAATAAATTTTCCATCAAGATTATGAGCAAAAACAGCAAAGGAAATATTTTCGATAACAAGCATCAACGCTTCTTCGCTCTCTTTTAATTCTATTGTCCTCTTTTGTACAGCTTCATCCAGATGTTCTTTTTCTGCTCGAAGTTTATCTTCAGCTTCTTTAATTCTAAACATGACATGGATCTGGGCAGTAAGTTCATCCGTATCAATTGGTTTTGTTAAAAAAACGTCTGCTCCAGCTTCAAGACATTGTATGCGGCTTTCAGCATCGGTTGTCGATCCGGTAAATATCATCACGGGAATATTTCTTGTTACTTCATCTTCCTTCAATTTGCGACATACTTCAAAGCCATCCATTTCTGGCATATGAATATCCGTAAGAATTGTATCCGGTTGTTCTTCTTTTGCAATTCTCAATCCTTCTTTTCCTGTCTGGGCAGTTAATACCAGACAATCAGGTATTAAATCTTCGAGTGGTTCTTTGATCGCTATTAAATTATCCATTATATCATCGATTACTAATATTTTTTTCATTTTAAACTCCTAATAACGGGTTGCAGGTTTTGTTCATCTACACTCCTTTTCAACTTATTGAATAAATAAGAAATTTTGTAACAATAAAGCCACAAAGGCACAAAGACTCCAAGTTCATTTTATTAACCTTTTGATTCCTTTTTCATTATTATATTTATTCATTATTAACTTCCTTAGAGACTTAGTGGCTGTATCCATCTTGCCACTCGCAACCTGCAACTCGTAACTCGCAACTCTCAAAATGTTACCTTTCTCAATTATTTAATTCTTTCGGCATTACCAGTGTAAAACTCGTTCCATTTTTCCTGTCTAATTTCATGGTTCCCCGTAACTGCTGGGTAAGCATATCGACAATTGATAGACCAAGGGTTGCCGGTTCATGAATTTTAATCTTTGGGGGAATGCCTATTCCATTATCTGATATCTTTATCTCCATGTGATCTTCAGCATTCTTTAATTCTATATGAATATTCCCGGAATCTCTCCCTTCAAAAGCATATTTTATCGCATTCGTTATGATCTCATTCAATATCAGTCCAAGTCTATCTAATATCTCAATACTGATTGTGAGTTCATCAAGAGAATAGGTTATATTTACCTTATTATGGTTATCATAATTATATTTAAGTTGCTCTGCAAGTGATGTAATATATTTCCCTACACTCACCTCAGACATATATTTCGAACCTAATAATAATTCATACGCTTTTGCCATTGCCAGTATTCTGTCCTGACTTGATGCAAACCCCTTTAAAGCATCCTCTTTTGTTGTTATTTCATTCTGCTGAAGTTGAAGAAGACCTGATATTACCTGTAAATTATTCTTTACCCTGTGGTGTACCTCCCTCAACAATAATTCTTTTTCTTTAAGCTCTCTCCTGATCTGCTCATCCGCTTGAATATGTTGGATGACAAGAGCAATTTCTTCTGAAATAAATGTTAAAATATCAATATCTTTCTCAGAATAAAGATTGGGGTCATCGTAACTTTGAACAGCAATAACCCCGATTACTTTGTTCTCAACTTTCAAAGGAACACCGAGCCAAATTTCGGAACGAGATCCAATGATGTCGATTTTGCCTTGTTCGGCTAATTCATTCTGTAATTGCTTTGGAGCAAACAATGATTTTCCTGTTTGTATTACATATTTAGTAATGGTTTTACCAGCCGGGAACGTTTCATAATTATCTTTTTCATCAACATCAAAAGGAAGAGAGATCATATCAGTTTTCTCATCATATAAGACAACATATAAATTTGTAGTATCAAGAATAGCTGATAGTTGTATTCTAATTTCTGCAAATAACTCATCAAGGATTTTTACTGTATTTACTGCATTGGAAATATTAAATAATGTTTTTTGTATTTCTTCTGACTGCTTGCGCTCTGTGATATCCAGTAGTGCTGCAACACTATTCGTAGTTCCTGTAATAATATCAACCGTAATAAATATATTTTTGATGTTCCCAAATTTATCTTTTAACTTGAATTCGTAGTTCCTCAAAGCTTTATCTTTGTTTTTTCTCCTTAAATCATGTTGGATTTTCATTCTTTCTAAATCTTCTTCTGGTATAAATTCCACCCAACTTTTCTTTTCTTCTATTTCCTCTTTAGTAAATCCGGATAGCTTAACAAATTCATCATTTACCAGTAAAATATTTCTATCCTCTGATATGATCAGCATTGCTGAGCCGGAATTTTCAAAAATTGAGCGGTATTTCTCCTCACTCTCCCGCAGCGATTTCTCTGCCAGCTTGCGTTCGGTGATGTCCTAAGTATAACTACGAGTCCCAATAATTTTATTATTTTCCATAATCGGAACAGCATTTACCATTAAATATAATATTGATCCATCTTTTTTTATTGCTCTAAACTCATAATTAGATGTGACTTTTTCCCCGCTCATCCTTTTATTATGATAACTAATGACTCTTTCTATATCATCGGGATGTACTAATTCTCTTTTAGATTTTTTCTTAATTTCGTTAGCGGTATAATTATATAATTGTGGGAATTGGTCGTTAAAATAAGTGAATTTTCCATCTTTATCGTCTATTAGGATTGCGATTTTAGATTTTTCAACTAAATCCTTATATTTAATTTCACTTTCCTGCAATTTTACTTCCGCCAGCTTTCGTTCGGTGATGTCATAAACTATTCCCTGCCATAGGATAACACCATTTCCTTGTGGAATCATACTGTATAGAGAACGAACCCATTTTATATTCGTATCATCAATTTTAAGACGGTATTCAAAGTCTAACTGTTTATTGGTTTTTAAAGCTTTTAGAGATGCTTCATCCAGAGCTTTAAAATCTTCTTCCGGTATTAACTTGAAATACTCGTCAGGATCATTATCTATTTTATTTGCTAATTCTTCGCCAATTATATCTTTTAATCCTGGACCACGATAGATGTATTCTCGATGCCCGTCAGGATACCATCTATAAATATTTACACAACCCGGAACATTCTCAACAAAAAACCTGAATTGTTCTTCGCTTTTTCTTAATTGAGTTGTTTTTTTCACAACCTGATGTCTCAAAGTAATGTCGAAAATGAAAACAATGACTATCAAGAAAACTATAATTGCAATAATTGTTTTTAGCCAAAGAGGGAAAATAGTAATCTTTTTAAGTCCAACCAAATAATCATCCATCGAACTGTAAAAGATAGAATTGTTGTCTTTCTTTAACTCTTTTATATGAAAGTCAGTTCTTTCAATCAGATATGGAGTAAGTTCAGAATCTTTTGAAAATGCAAATTGCATATCAGCCGGCTGTAATATAATTGGTGTCTTTTTAATATTAAAATTAATATCATTGATATTTCCAAAATCTTTATCTGTAATTCCCGCATCAATTTCATTATCCTCTAAAGCTTGGAAAATTTTCAAATAGTTTTCCATTTCTATGATTTCACAATCGACTTCGAATTTTTTTGTAACTGCCTTTAACCCTTCAGGTCCATCCAGGTCAAAACTTCCCTTTAATCCGGCTATCTTCTTCCCTTCAAGGTCTAGAACAGTTTGAATATCAGATCCCGTGCTCGTATATATTCTTGTCCAGCTCAAAAGTACG
>JAVCDK010000104.1 GCA_030765865.1 Candidatus Celaenobacter antarcticus
GTAACCGTATATAACGCGTTGAAATACGGAGTATTGCCAGTGCATACCACGCATTAAAAATGGTTTTTTGGTAGGGTTGACTTTTGAAACACAAAGGTTGACATTTAAAAAAAACGGTCTTATTATTAGATGTTGTTATTTAGTACCGGTGGGGGTTGACGTGGTTGACAAATTAAAAATCGAAATGTTGAAAGTGTCGGAAGTAGTCGAATATGAAAACAATGCAAAACTTCACCCTGACTATCAAATCAGGCAGATAGCTAATTCAATTGAAAAGTTTGGGTTTAATGATCCAATAGCGATAGACCAGAACAATATTATAATTGAAGGTCACGGAAGGTTAAAGGCAGCCTTGCTTTTAGGGCTTGAAAAAGTTCCAGTTATCAGAATTGAACACCTGAGCGAAGCGGAAAAACGAGCGTATATTATCGCTCATAATAAATTGAATACCAGTACAGGATACGATGAAGAAATACTCGCAAGGGAAATAAACAATTTATGTGAAGATAGCTTTGATTTTTTTTCAGAGCTAGGCATGTCAAATAATGAAATTTTCTCAGAAATAGATAAAATAAGCGATGATGTTGATGACGAAATAAACGGCGATAAAAGAGACTCGGACGATATAGTTAATGAAGCAGATGAACGTGGTGAGGTTAATAAAATTAAGTCTGAAAAAAAAGCCGTAAGATTTGCAGATATTCATTATTTGAAAGCAAAACATGCAAAGGATTTAGGCGTAATTCCCAGTAAAAAAGAACAAATTAGATGTATAACCCAAGGGTGCTTTAACATGTACTCTATTCTAGTTGCAATTTCTCAAATGTTTGAAGATCCTGTGGAAGAACTTTATTTATCTACTTTCAGCATTAAAGAAAATGTTATTGTTGGACTATTCCAAATGCTTGAAGCTGGGATTGTTCAAAAAATGAGGCTCATAATAGCCGCAACGATGGTCAATAGAACACCAAAAAGAATACAGCAAATTAGAGAGCTGTCAGCCATGTTTAGAGATAAGTATGATGTTCAAACCAAGCTCACAGAAAATCATTCTAAAATAATGTTAATCAAATCTGGAGAAAATTTCTACTGTTTGGAAGGGTCGGGAAACCTTTCAGACAATGCGCAGATAGAGCAGTATTCAATAAGCAATTCAGAAGAAGTGTATAATTTTCATAAAAAATGGATGGACTCACAACACCAAAAAAATATTGGGAAAAGGGAGGAAATCTTTTAAAATATGAACATAATAACACTAAAACAGATCGGAGATGCTTTAGGGATATCAAAACAGGCAGTTGCAAAAACGGCAAGTAGGTATTTACAAAAGAATGAAAAGAACAAAATTGATCTTGATAACCCTGTAAATAGAGAATATTTAAGAGCAAAGGGAGTTAATCTTGCAAATTTTGGTGTAAAAACATCTAAAATTAAACAAAAAGCATCCGAAACAGAGTCAAAACCCCGCAAAAAAGAGCAATCACCACCAGAAATTGAAACAAACACTGAGTACGGTGCGTTGATGAAACTCGATATGCAACTGAAACTTGAAAGCATAAAAGCAAAAAGGGCAACAACACAGCTCAGCAACCTTAAACTTGAGGAGTCAAGCGGTAAACTAATAAGGCGTGACATAGCGGAAAAGCTGATAAATGAAACTGTGGGATCAATAATACAGTCATTTATCACACTTCCAAGCTCAGTAGTAGATATTGTTATTTCAACCTATGAATCTAATCCAGATAACCGGCGTGAGAAAATTGTTCAACTATTGCAGGATAGATATACAAAAGAAGCAAAAAAGATAGTTGAGACGGCACAGAGAAAGTATGCAAAGGAAATTGAGGAACAAATGAAACGATCCGAAAATGAACAGCCAAGAAGTTGAACATCAAGAATTTATCTTCAAAACCATGCTGGCACTCATTCCCGAAAATGTAAATATTAACCCTTCGGAGTGGGCTGAGGAAAAAAGAACAATAGCGAGTCAGTATTCTGAAAGATCCGGGCGTTTGGATTTTGACAACTCACCTTATTGGCGTGAGGTTGTAAACTGTCTTTCACCGACCTCGCCAGTACGTGAAGTTGCAGTTATGAAACCGGCACAAATAGGATTTACTCAAATTGTTTTAGAAACCATAATCGGATTTATAATTGATGTTTTTCCTAGAGCTGTTTTGTACACGTCAGCGGATAAGGAACTATCAGAAAAGAATATGGCAAGCAGAATTGACGGCATGATTGCAAGTGCAGGAATAGAAGACAAGTTAAAACCATCTACTGCTAAGAAACGGAAAAGCCGAACAGGTGATACAAAAGCCTTAAAAGAATTTTACGGCGGATTTATTGCAGCGATGGGGGCAAATAACGCCAACAAATTACGCCAGGTCGGTTATCAGATAGGGCTGTGTGATGAAGTTGATACGTACAAATCAGATCTTGAAAAACAGGGATCAACTATCAGCCTGATCCGTGCCCGGTTCATGGCTTTTATAAACAGTTATAAAATTCTTTGGGGTTCGACTCCACTTTATGCCGGAAGTTCTCATATCTATTCACTTTTTATGGAAGGTGATCAGTCTTATTATTTCTGGCATTGTCCTCGTTGCGGAAAGCAACAGAAATTTATATTTCATACGCCTGACGGTGCCGGTCTTAAATACGAGCTTGATGACGATGGAAATTATATTGACAGCTCTATTTTTTATCAGTGCGAAAATGGATGTAGAATAAACGAGTCAAGCAAATATGAGATGATGCTTGAAAAAGGACATGGAGGGACTGCAGAATGGATACCAACAGCAACAGCGAAAAGAAGAGGGCTTAGAAGTTTTGCTTTGAACGCTCTGTATAGCAATTTTTTTCCTTGGAAACAGGTGGTCACAGAATGGCTTGAATGTAAAGACAATAAAAATAAATTACAGGTTTTCAAAAATAATGTTGAGGGCTTACCGTGGCAGGATAAAGTAAAAAATGTTAAACTTGCCCGGCGTTATCAAAATCTTAGACCTTATCAACCGCTCACGATTCCAAATAAGGTAGCTGAAAAGGACGGCAACAGCAAAATCTTAATCCTAACGTGTGCAATAGATGTAAATGGACGGTTAGAAGAGCGTAAAGGGTGGCTAGCGTTTCAGATCGAAGGTCATTGCCTGAACGGTCAGACCTATTCAATAGCGAAAGGAGCAATTCACGGCGGTATAGATGAAGGTGGGTCAGCGTGGTTAATTGCAAAAAAGATAGTAGAAAGTGAATTTCTTTCTGATGATGGAATTATTTATCATATTAACGCTTGCGGAGTTGATGTAGGTTTTAAACCTGAAAGTGGATATTGGTTTTCTAATTATTGCTCAGGTGTAGTTGCTTTAGCCGGGAGATCAACACGAGCGAAAAACGATAAAGTAATATTTAAAAGCAGGGTAAATTTAGGTGAAAGATGGTCAATAGATACTATTTTTTATAAAAATCTTTTACATGAAAATATTAGTAAAGTGTGGGCAGGATATCCGATAGAGCAACCTTCCGGTTATCCGAACTATCCAGAAGAAAAACGTCTTGGAGGTCTTGAAAGTTTTCCGTTCGGTGATTGTGGTGCTATTTTGGCTGGTAATGGTTATGATGATGATTATTTTAAATGTATCGGTTCAGAATATCCGGTAATTGAGAAAGATCATCCGGAAGATGAGTATGGAACTGTTGTAAAGTGGGAAAAAAAAGGGTCGAGATCACCGAATCACTTCTGGGATTGTATGGTATACAACCGAGCTTTAAGAGATATTTACATTGAGATAATGGGTGTTGAAGTTTTCGGGATAAAAAAACCTGATCCAATTTCTGTAATGACTTGTATTCTGGAAGTTTTAGAGACTGAAAACAGACATGTGGAATAAGTTGACTTTATAAATATATATATTATTGTTTATTATCAAGCATGGTGGCGGAGCGGTTGATCGCAAACCTATGCACGACGGTATATGGGTTGACTTCAGGGGAGTCCATGGATCTTCGGAGTTCGCAGGTTCGAATCCTGTCCATGCTTGATTTTCTTTATTGAATACATAAAACTTTTTATATTTATCAAGTTATTTCTTAAAGAATTCACCCACTTATAAAAAACATCATAATAATTCAATAAAAAATCATTATTTACTTGACACCACCACTCAAAGGCGTATACTATATATAGATGCTGAGGGAATGACCGAGGCTAAGTTAATTTTTTAAAGGGGGTTGTTATGACTGAGAATTTTGAAAATATTTCGATGTGGTTGGCAATAGCAATAGATTCACACAAACAGATCATGCCACATGA
>JAVCDK010000032.1 GCA_030765865.1 Candidatus Celaenobacter antarcticus
CCTGTGTATGTGCGCACCTTTGATGTAGGTGGAGATAAATTGCAAAGAGAGTTTGGACTTCATAAGGAAGTAAACCCGAACCTCGGTTGCAGGGGAATCCGGTTTCTTCTTAAATATAAAGAGATATTCCGACAGCAGATACGTGGCATTCTTATGGCTTCTGCATACGGAAATCTCAAGATCATGCTGCCGATGATATCCTCTATAAAGGAAGTAATTGAATCGCACGAACTCATTTCACAAGTAAAAGCTCTTCTCACAAAGGAGAAAATTGCATTTAATAAAAAAATTGAAGTTGGTATTATGATTGAAATTCCGTCTTCTGCAATTCTGGCTGACCAGTTTGCCGAGCATGTAGATTTTTTCAGTATCGGTACAAACGATCTCACTCAATATGTGCTGGCAGCGGACAGAAACAACGAAGCTCTCGCTGATGAGTACACGTATTACGATCCTGCAGTTATTGAGCTCATTAAGACAACAATTAGTGCTGGGCAAAGGAATAATATTGATGTGAAATTATGCGGAGAAATGGCAAGCGACCCTGTTGCAGTTCCCTTGCTCCTCGGTTTGGGATTACGCTCATTTAGTGCAAATATCGGCGGTATTATACAGGTAAAGAAAATACTATCACGTTTTACTATTGCAGAGCTTGAGAATTTTTACAAAGAGCATCAGAATATTTCACAAGAAGAACTGCAACAAGCATATAAACAGTTAATAAAACAATAATTAATTTCATATATTTATGAAGAAAGGAGAGTAATGTCTTCATCAATTAGTTTAGACTATACTGGAAATTTTAATCGGTTTGATACTGAGCACATGTATGAACAGATCGTTTCTCTTCCACAGCAGATCGAAGAAAGCTATTTTAACCAGGAAAAAAGCGACCTTGTGCGATACTATAAAAATATTTCTAAAGTGTACATCTGCGGAATGGGGGGCTCTGCTATAGCAGGAGATATTGCAAAAACTCTGTTTGGAAATAAGCTGAGGATACAAGTGTTCAAGGACTATTATATTCCGCCGTTCCTGGATGAAACCACTCTTGGAATCGTGTGCAGTTATTCCGGAAATACATCTGAAACAGTGTCCTGCTTTGAAACACTGAAAGAGGAAGGTGCCCAGATAGCGATGGTTACATCCGGAGGAATTCTGAAGCATTATGGCACAGAGGAAGGATATCTTATCAAAATGATACCGCCGGGTTTACAACCGCGTGCTGCGATAGGACATTTATTTTTCTCGATCGTCAAAATTTTCGAAGAACTTGAACTCATCGAGAACCAGAACATCAATGTTAAGCTTACTTTGCTGAACTTGAAAACTAAGCTGAAACTTATCAATCGAGATGTGGAAGAGTCAAAAAATCTTGCGAAAGGATTAGCACAGAAGCTATATAGGAAAATTCCTGTGATCTACAGCAGCAATCCAAGATTATTTCCACTTGCTTACAGGTTCAAATGCCAGATCAATGAAAACGCAAAAACCCATGCCTTCTGTAACACATTTTCAGAAATGAATCATAATGAGATAGAGGGGTGGGAAAGCAATTATAGTACTCCGCTCGTTCCGATCTTCATCAGCGATTTTGACGAGAGAAAAAAATATCTCAAACGCATACAGGTTTTTAAAGATATTATCCGGCTGTCTGAAGAAAAGAAAAAGCTGGAAAATCCTGCTCATGAAGAGGTGGAATATCTCGAAATCTTCACTGACGGGAAAACCCTTATGGGAAAAACTTTCTCAACCATTCTTCTCTGCGATATGATCAGCTATTATTTGGCAATACTGAACCGTGTAAACCCGAACGAGATTAATTTCATAGATATGCTAAAGAAGTCCATTTAGGCGCTTAAAAATGAAACCTACCAGTAAATTGTATTGAAAATGAAGATTCACGCAAAGACGCATAGACAAGAACGCAGAGACGCAAAGGAAAAAGGAACTTTTAACCACGAATAGAGCTAAAGGGAATATAAATTATGGAAAAAGAAGATGGAAAAAGTTATATAAATATCCTTCGAGCCTTTGTGTCTTTGTGGCGGGAAAGAATTTATAGGATTGAATCACTGCGGTTCATATCGTTAGGATAATTATGCAGAAATCCTACAATATTGCATTTCTTACTTCGGGCAAAAGCATGGGCTCGAACTTCGAAGCGGTTATGACACATATACAGAAATGCAATGTCCCTATCCGGGCAAAATTCCTTATCATAACCCGGGCAGATGCTCCTATCACACAACGTGCTGAAAAATTTGGTGTGAAATTTATTTTTCTTGATGATAAGAAGACCTTTGAGCAAAAACTCCTTACTTTTCTCAACAAGAATAATGTGCATCTAATTGTTCTTGCAGGATTTATGAGAAAACTGTCCGAGGATTTTCTGCAGAAATATCCGGGCGATATCATCAACATACATCCTGCACTGCTTCCAAAATTTGGGGGTAAAGGTATGTTTGGTATGCGTGTGCATGAAGAAGTCTTTCAAATGAAGGAGAATTTTTCCGGTGCATCAGTTCATTATGTTAACGAGCGTTATGATGAAGGAAAAATAATAGCACAGCGCAAAATCCCAATTGATCATTGCACATCTGCTGAAGAGATTGCAAAAGAAGTTCTCAAGATCGAGCATGAGCTTTATCCTGAAGTGATTGAAAAATTAGCTCGTGAATACCTAGAATTATACAAATAAGTGCGTAATCTGAGTGAAAAAGATCTCTATAACAACTCTCGGATGCAAAACGAATCAATTTGAATCTGAAGCAATACTCGATCAGTTCATTAAACATGGCTACGTTTTATGTGAGCTGATTGAAAATCCTGATATTGTCATCATAAATACCTGCTGTGTAACAAACAGAGCTGAATATAAATCCCGATACGCAATTCGAAGGGCTTTGAAGAATATTTCTCCTGGCGGAAAGGTCGTAGTGGCAGGTTGTTATGTAAATAAGGGAAGTTCATTTTTTGAAGAAAATCGCAAGCGATTATTGCTTTTTCAAAATGACCAAAAACATGAAATTTTCCATCATATTGAAAAGTCAGAAGATAGCCCACAGGATTTTTTAGAACTTTCTACGGATTCATATTATTTGCACACAAGAGTACCTGTAAAAGTTCAGGATGGCTGTAATTTTTTCTGTGCTTATTGCATTCTTCCCTATGTTCGAGGAAAGCCCGTCAGTCGACCGATTCGCTCCATTATCGAGCAGGTAAATTCTCTGGCAGAAAACGGAGTAAAGGAAATGATCCTCACCGGCATCAATCTTGGACTTTATGGTTTTGATATTGAAAATTTCAATTTATTGTATTTGCTCAAAGAAATTGTGAAAACTGATATTAAGCAAATTCGTCTGAGTTCCATAGAACCAATGTTTTTCAATGACGAAATGATAGATTTCATCGCTTCTCAAAAAAAGATATGCCCTCATTTCCATATTCCTCTTCAGAGCGGTTCTGATAGTGTACTTGCAAAAATGAACAGGAAATATTCTACGTTAGAATTCAACAAGATCATACAAAATGTTAAATCAGCAATCCCTGATGCTGCGATCGGATGTGATGTGATAGTTGGATTTCCAGATGAAACTGATGAGGAGTTCGGCAAAACCTATGATTTTATTGATAATCTTCCAATAAGCTATCTGCATGTGTTCAGATATTCGCCAAGAAAGTTCACGAAAGCTTCTGAAATGGAATGGAATTTGAGCGGAACAGTCAGCAAAAAAAGAATGCAAAGCTTGCAAAAGTTAGGACTCAATAAGAAAAATGAATATTCAAAATATTTAATTGAAAAGAAGGTTCCACTGAAAGCAGTTTTAGAAACAAAGCAAAAAGAATATTGGACTTCAGTTTCTGACCATTATGTAAAAATTTTTCTAAAAGATGAGTATAATATTGCTGAAAATGGAATGTTGAAAAATGTTGTTGCAAAAGATTTTAAAACTGACAGTGATGGATTGATCGCAGAAGAGTGCAGCCATGATTGAGATCAAGGGATTGAAAAAAACTCTGGACGGCACCGTCATTTTAAACGGTATCGATCTTGTGATCGAGAAGAATAAAACTACAGTTGTAATAGGGGAGAGCGGATGTGGAAAAACAGTGCTGCTCAAGCATATTATTGGATTTTTTAAGCCCGATGAAGGAGAAATTTTTTGTAATGGTGAGCGGATCGATACACTTTCGTGGAAGGGTTGGAATGCCCTCAGAAGGAAAATGACCATGGTGTTTCAAAACTCAGC
>JAVCDK010000105.1 GCA_030765865.1 Candidatus Celaenobacter antarcticus
TGCCGTAGAAGGGACATGTACGTCCGCCGCAATCCTGGGAATCGCCGCAGACCTCCGGCCAGAACTTCGGAGTGAAGGAAATATCGCTTCTTTCACCCGTCTCAGTCTCCGACAGCCATTTGCGAAATCTTAGATAAAGCTTGCCGCTTCCGGCATATTCCCGTTCCCGCTTCAGGCACACATAGTTGTTCTTTCCCTTGAGTATACCGAATGAGAACTTCTGCGGCAGCGCCTTTCGAAGAAAGATAAGGTCCTTCTTTACCAGCTGATCCTGAAGGGCCAGAGAGGATGTGGACACAATCGTTTTCTCGCGTGAAAGTATCGCGGGGATAAGATAGGCAAAAGACTTCCCGACACCCGTTCCGGCCTCGATCAGCAGGTTATTCTTCTCCACTAGAAAATCCAGTATCTCACCCGCCATCTCACGCTGTTCCGGACGATCTTCATATCCCTTAAACTTCTTTTTCAATATATCAAAACTCGATGATAAATCTTTCAAATGATTATCCTGCCTTTTGGAAAATTGTCGAAATACTACACCTTACAAACGAGCTTTGACTTCGGATCAATAACCCCATAGTTTCGTTCGTTTCAAGAAAATGAATCACAGATCCTCAAGCGGGCTCATCACGCCTTCGCATAACATCCCGCATATTATTAAGAATCTTACTTGACATAGCTTTCTTCCTGCTTTATTGTTTTTTCATGACCTGAAAGAGTATACTATATTGAATATTGGAAACAAGCAATTTTGCCTGTTTATCGGTTCAATATCAGGATATCAGGCGAAATTGCCTGATATGTAAATGTTATGTTTTACGGGAGTAAAGTATGAATGTGGGTTTATTATCCGCAATTATTGGTATCTTAGCCGGTGCATTTGGTTATTGGTTTGCGACATTTAATATGCAACCGATTTTACGATTTCGAAATATTCGAAACCAAATATTGATGGATTTCATCTATTACGCTCAGGTTATAAATGCTGAAAAGTTAAATGATGATATGAAGGCGCTTTACAAAGAACGTGTCCTTGCAAATAGACGATCATCTGCCCAGCTTTCCGCAGCAATACAGGAACTGCCAGTATGGTACTTGGGCTATTTAAGACAAAAAGGTTATCGGCCAGAAGAAGCAGCGCGTCATCTTATTGGATTTTCGAATACCACCGAATATGACGCAGCAGATAAAAAAGAAAACGCAATCAGAAGACACCTTGGATTGAAAAACAAAACATAACCTTTTTCTTCAGCCGACTCGGTTCCCTCGCGGCTGAGAAATGCGTTCTGCATCTAAAATAATGAACTGTATCTTCTGTAAAAAAAACTCTGACTCCAGTGTCTCAGTTGAGCATATTATACCAGAGTCACTGGGGAACACAGATTACACCCTACCTCGTGGATGGGTATGTGGTGCTTGTAACAACTACCTGTCACGAAAAGTAGAAGCACCTTTCATGAATTCCGATTACGGTAAGCGGATTCGATTTGAAATGAAAATTCCGAGTCGAAGAGGTCGCATTCCGGTTGTCCAAGGATTTCATCCTCAGAGCAAATGTAAAGTAGATCTTATTTTTGATAGTGATGGCTTGAATTTTTCGGCCAGTCAAAATGAAGATGAAACTATGTTTATTCAAACACTACGCTCCCAGAGGCATGGAAGCCTTTACATCCCATTTTCAGGTGATCCGAATCTGAATTACGAAACAGCAAGGTTTGTTGGGAAGATTGGCTTGGAGGTGTTATCTTATCGCTGTCAAGAATTAGATGGCTGGAACGAGGAGATAGTCAATAAGAAAGAACTTGATGAGTTACGTGATTACGTTCGAAGAGGCAAACCAGGATTTGTGTGGCCTATTCACACACGGAGGATTTACTCCGCAGAGCATCAATTCAAGGATGATATTGAAGAAGCTTATCAAGTTCTAAATGAGTGGGACATTCTATTCATCCCCTCACATTTATCTTCAGATAGCGGAGAGTACTACGCAGTGATTGCCATTCTTGGAGTTGAATATACGATCAATTTAGGTGGTCCCGAATTGGAGGGGTATCTGCGTTGGTTAAAAAAGAATAACAACCAGAGTTACCTTTATTTAACAAAGCCAGAACAATAGCATTAAGTGCGACGGCAAAAAACCGCCGCGCCTTATGCTGGCGTTATGTTGTTTATATATTTTATAAAAATTAAGGAGATAACTTGAAAACAAGTGCTGTTTTGATTCTGGTTAAGACTTACCCCGAATACAGCGCTAAATATACTGAAACAGTTTGTACAGCAGGGATCTTAGCAGAAAATAAGCAGTTGATAAGATTATATCCCATCCGATACAGATATTTAGAGGGAAAATATCAGTTTTCAAAATACCAATGGCTAAATGTAAAACTTTCAAAAGCGGCATCTGACTCAAGACCTGAAAGCTATAATATTTATGAAGATTCTATAAAAATTGGCGATACAATTGAAACAAAAAAATATTGGGATGAAAGAAAGGAATGGGTTTTAGATGAGAAAAATGTTTATAGTTCCGTAGAGGAATTATATGAAACCCAGAAGAATTCAGGTATATCTCTCGGTCTTGTAAAGCTTAAAGAACTAACCAAATTTAGCATTGAATCAAAACCGGAAAGTGATATAGAACAGACTTTAAAAAAGAAAAACTCAATAATGAATCAGTTGGATATGTTTGAGGCTAAGAAAGACCTTGAAATATTGCCTGTCAAATTCATATTGCACTTTCGGTGTGAAGGTTTAGAATGCAAAGGGCACGTAATGAGCATTTTAGACTGGGAATTTGCACAATTGTATAAAAATGTGAAAAACAATAGGGGATGGGAAAATAAAATTGAAATGAAAGTCAATGAAATTTGCAGCCCCAAAAAAGAAACATATTTGATACTTGGTAATGTGGCTAAACGTCAGCATATATTTTGTATTCTCGGCTTCTTTTATCCACCTAAAAAAACTCAATTAGATTTATTTTAAAATCAAGGTGATAAAATGGAAACTGTTTTGTATACAATAGGTTATGAAGGAATAAATCAGAATGATTTTTTCAAATATTTAAAGCATAATAAAATTACAGTTGTTGCTGATGTCAGATATCTTCCTTTAAGCAGAAAAAAAGGCTTTTCAAAATCTACCCTATCTGAATTTTTATCCAGCAAGAATATTGATTACATAAATTATCGTGAACTCGGAGCAGATAAAAGACTGCGAGATAAACTAAAAGAAGACGGTAATTATGAATCATTCTTTAAGGCTATGGCTAAATCTGTATTAAACCATAAAGAGCAACTTACAGAAATCAATCAGATGCTATGTAATGGTAAAAATGTAGCTCTTATGTGCTTTGAAAAAAATTATAAATTATGCCATAGAATGGTCGTTGCCAAAGGTGTAAAAAAAATAAATGGTAACGGCTTAAAAATAAAACACTTAACAACATAACCCGGCGCTGAACTCGGGCGCAAAAGGGTTCCGGTCGCTGCGCTCCCTCCACCCTTTTGCGCCGGTTAGCTTAGCGTTAGCCTTACGACATTAGCAGGAGGTATATATGATTACTATCGAACCGAAATATCGAGGTAAACCCGAATACTTCCGTATCTTCTCAGAACTTATCACAGCAGCAAAATTCCGTGGTACTATTACTTATCAAGAGATTGCGAAGATACTTTGTTTACCACTAACTGGAAATTACATGGGATCTGAGATCGGTCATCTTTTGGGGGAGATATCCGAAGATGAGGTTAATGCTGGCAGACCCATGCTAAGTGCGGGTGCTGTGAATCTTTCAGGCAAACCTGGACCTGGATTTTTTGAACTAGCTCGTCACTTACGCAGATTGGATTCAGAAAATCAAGGTGCTGAGATACATTTCTGGGAGGAAGAACTTAAGTCTGTGTACGATACATGGAAAACAAAACTTGAGTGATTCTATTTAGGTCAATTAAAAACAGGCTAACATCGGTTTGCACAGGAACGCTAAAAAACGTCGCGTCCTGTGAAACCGGGCGTTATAGTTTTAAGATATGAATGATATATTTATGTACAAATACCCAATTGATCAATGTGATATCTCCGATAAAGCTAAAGGGGAATCATTTCGGCAAATGCGCATGAAATGGGTCAAGTGGCTACATGGCGAAGGTCCTCACTCGATATCCCGTCAGATATCCTCAATTCTCTGGGATTATGCACTATTCATATCTGTTAATGAATTAAGACGAATTGCTA
>JAVCDK010000011.1 GCA_030765865.1 Candidatus Celaenobacter antarcticus
GAATAAGTTGCGCCTGATCGGGTGCTTCAATGAATGCACAAAGTAACCCAGTACGATATAATTGAATCTTTTGCTCATAAGAGCAGTTACAAAAAATATAGCTCGAGAATAATGGCTTTTTAAATGTGATCGCTCTGTTCTGATAATACCTCACACTCTCTTGCAAGGGCAAATAATAGGAAATATTATAATTAATACAGCTCTTGGCTACTTTCTTTTCATGGCGGGGTTTAGTATACACGGCATACCAATTACTATCCTCAATGAATTTTAATTCTCCAAACAACTCACTAATTTCATTATTATCGTGCGACATATTTATTATTTAAATCCGAATTATTTTGAATGAGATGTGTGAAATCATAAATTTCTGTCAATAAATACTTCAAAGAATTTGCAATAAAAAAATGGCATGATTAAATTAATGATCATGCCATTCTTGCGTGACAATACTTGATTCTCTATCTTCTAAAGTTACTTCGATTATCTCTTTTCGGACGTGCTTCATCGACCTTCATGGAACGACCTTTAAGGTCTTTTCCATTCAAGTCACCCATTGCTTTTTCAGCTTCAGCAGGCTCTGACATTTCTACAAATCCAAAACCTTTTCCGTCAATGATAGTAACCTCAACCACTTCGCCAAATTCAGCAAATAATTCTGAAAGTTCGTCTTTTGTGACTGAATAATCAAGATTACCCACATAGAGTTTTTTACCTTGCATGCTTTCTATTCTCCTATTTTTTCTTGTTCTCATACTTATCATGAAGAATAGACGTAAAAAATCTACTTTCAATCTTAAATATTTTGAACTTCTATAACATAATCAGTACGTTATTTTATTATTGAGACATGAGAAAATCATAAATTAATATCGTCAAGAATACTGATAATAAAAATTCTGTTAAGAATTTACAAATGGCGGAGAGAGTGGGATTCGAACCCACGGTCCGCCAAACGACGGACAACGATTTTCGAGACCGTCCCGTTCAACCGCTCCGGCATCTCTCCACAAAAAAAAATGGCGGAGAGGGCGGGATTCGAACCCGCGGCAGGCTTGTGACCTACACACGCTTTCCAAGCGTGCTCCTTAAGCCAGCTCGGACACCTCTCCGATTTTATTAGTTCTCTTTTTTTGAAAAAATTTTTTTAAAATTGCACCACATTCAAGCGCCATGACACCGCTTTTCAACTCTGGATTATGATTCAATCGTGCATCATAAAGAATATTATACAATGAACCACAGGCACCATTTTTTTCATCATAAGCACCAAAAACTACTCTATCCATACGTGAAAGAACTATTGCTCCAGCACACATTGTACAAGGTTCCAAAGTAACATATAAAGTGCAACCAGAAAGCCACTTGCCAACATTTTTTTGAGCGAGGTCGATTGCACATTTCTCAGCATGTGCCAACCCATCTTTATTGGATTCAGTCAAATTATGAGCACGTGCTATGACCTCTTCATCTTTTATGATTACTGCTCCAACAGGGACCTCATCTTCTTGAAATGCCTTCTCAGCTTCTTCAAGTGCCAATCTCATCCAGTATTCATCACTGTGTGCTTTCATTGAATGTGCTTGTTTATTTTGTGCTTGTATTCATTGTCAATTTTTCCTCATTCATATGAAGTACGAGTCAATCAAATAAAGATATTGACCAATTTAGCACCATGTTTGCAAACTAACAAAAAATTAATTTCGTTAAGGATGTTCGATGTCATCTGCTTTTAACTGGATGGTTGCCTCTTTTGAATTTTGCACGACAACATTACGCACTCTCGTAAGCAATCACATCCTTTTTGCAATAGGTGTTGTGCTTATTGTCGGATACCTCCTTGGAAAACTTGCTGACAAGCTAAAGCTCCCGGTTGTGACCGGTTACATCATTGCTGGTATTCTACTTGGAGAGTCAATCGGCAATGTTATCGAACTGAAAATGGTTCATGCTCTTCGTCCCATTACAGAAATTGCACTTGGCCTTATCGCACTTGCTATAGGCGGTGAATTCTCAAGAGCAAAGCTGAAATCCGTTGGAAAGGAAGTGCTTATACTCACCTTTTTCCAGATCGGGTTGACCTTCGTGCTTGTTTCCGGATCATTAATACTTATCGGGTTTAAATATGAATTCTCTCTACTTCTGGGAGCAATAGCTACTGCAACTGCTCCTGCTGCCACTGTTGCCATTGTGCAATCGCTGCGTGCGCGGGGTAAATTTATTGATTATCTTTATGGACTGGTTGCTCTGGATGATGCCGGATCGGTTGTACTATTTGGTCTGGTATTTGCATTTATAGGAGTTACATTACCGAATATTAGCGGCATTAAGAATAATCCTATGATAATGATATTTACGGCGCTTGGAGAAATTTTTCTCTCGATCATAATCGGTATAGTAGTTGGATATATTCTCCATAAAGCAACGCATAAGAAACAAAATAAAAGCGAGATCATGATCATTGCGCTTGGCATGATCTTTATCGTGATCAGTCTCGCACACCCACTTCATATATCGCCACTTATTACGAATATTGTCATAGGTGCAACCTTAGTAAATCTATCCAATAAAAATCAGCGGATCTCACGAATACTTGAAGGACTAACTCCTCCAATATATGCCTTGTTCTTTGCTATTGCAGGAACTGAGCTTCAGCTTGGTATCTTCACTCAACCCGGGATCCTTATTCTCGGAGTGGTCTTTGTTATTGCCCGCATGATCGGAAAATATTTCGGTGTATACCTTGGAGCACTCTCCTCTCATTCTGATCAAACAACGAAGAAATACCTCGGAATATGCATGTTTCCACAAGCTGGTGTTGCTATCGGACTTGTGCTGATGATCCAAGCATCTCCTATCATATCGAATGCCACATCCGAGATGCAGCACCTGGCGATCAATATGGTTAATATTATAATTTTTTCAGTATTTATAAACGAACTTATCGGACCTGTACTTTCCAGATGGGCGATCATAAAAGGCACAGGCATTAAACCTTAATTTGAGGTAATAAAATGAATCTTTATGAAAAATTATGCAAGGATTGCTGTTCTGCTTCTTTCAAAGCAAAGAAAAAGGATGAGGCGCTTCATGAACTCGTACAACTTCTAAAAAAATGTCCTAAACTTCATGAAATTGAATCATCCAAAATATATTCTGCTCTGATAGAAAGGGAAAAACTTGGCAGCACCGGTCTGGGCGGAGGAATTGCTATTCCTCATGCCAAGATAGATGGACTCGATGATTTCGTACTTGCTCTTGTGATCTCCGTAAAAGGTGTACATTTCGAAGCAATCGATAACAGAAAAGTGCATATCTTTTTTGTACTACTTGGACCATCAAACTCGCCAAGTGAGCATTTGCAAATGCTTTCTGCGATCTCAAGAACACTTCGTGACGAAGATATAAAGAATGAACTTCTTGCAGCCCGATCCGCTGAATCTATTTATGAAACAATTGCTATGAGCAGCGGTGAAGAGGCAAAGAAAGAGCTTCCTCAAGAGAAGAAAAAACTCCTCATGATCGTCTTGTATGAACAGAAATATTTGGAAGATATTATGGAGCTTTTTCTTGAACTCGGCGTGAGGGGCTCGACAGTTATTGACTCTCAGGGCATGGGAGGAATTCTTACAAAAGTACCTCTTTTTGCAGACTTTATAAACTTCCTTGGAGAAAATAAAAATTACAGTAAAACTATCTTTGCGATCATTCGCGAATCAGAGCTTCATACGATCATTCGCGGGGTTGAAGATCTGCTCGGTGATCTTGACAAGCGCGGAGGAGCATCGATCATCGCACTTGACGTACATTTTGTCAAAGGCACAATGGAATATATGTAATATATCAGGAGCATCATGAAAAAAATAACACTTATTATTGCGACATTTATTATAATACAATTACTGCAGGCTGACCCGCCAGCCACCTTTGACCTGCGCAATGTTGGTGGACAAAACTACGTCACAACAGTTAAAAATCAGCAGGGTGGCACATGCTGGACACACGGTGCCATGGCATCAATAGAAGGAAATCTTATGATGACCGGAGTCTGGATTGCAAATGGAGAAGTCGGAGAACCGAATCTTGCAGAATATCACCTGGATTGGTGGAACGGTTTCAATCAGCATAACAATGATGACATTACTCCCCCATCCGGCAGTGGATTGGAAGTGCATCAGGGTGGTGATTACCGTGTAACTGCTGCATACCTTTCCCGCGGGGAAGG
>JAVCDK010000084.1 GCA_030765865.1 Candidatus Celaenobacter antarcticus
TGCCAGGATCTTTAGAAAGGTGGATTTTCCGGCGCCGTTTGCCCCGATCAGGCCGTAGCAATTACCGGGGGTGAACTTGATATTGACGTCCTTGAAGATGACTCTCTTACCGTAGGAGAGGGCAATGCTCGATGCGGTTATCATAATTGTATCCTTACATTATAACAAAAGCCACGAGGGGGATCCTCGTGGCATAAAGTATTTTTTCGGTTAAGAAAAGTCCCGACAAGTCGGGATTAATCTTCTTGTAAAGAAAAGAGGTCAAGTCTACGTTTGACCCTTAGTATACTTATACCAATACATTTTTGGGCTTGGCTTATTGTGGTTGTTTGAGTCACATTTCACCGCAGAGAACGCGGAGCACACAGAGTTGTTTAAATTCATTTATGAGCAAATCTCCATGAAAATGACAGCCCGAATTCCTCTGCTCCACCTGTCCGAACATGCGAAAGAAGCTAGTATCTTTTTTAAACCTCATCAAAGTTAACGGATACATCAAAACGAATCCCAGATCTTCATAAAAACGAGGTTTCCCCTGAGACACCCCACTATCAACTATTTTGACATGCCATCATGTCCGGAAACAAGCGCGCGCAAGACGTCGGAGACAGCATCTTTATGCTCAGCCATAATGACCTTTATTGCTCCTCCTTCACCCGTGAACAACTGACCCAGATCGGCACCGTCAATATCCAGAAGACAGCCGAGCAGTCGGGGTACATGCGCCTCCAAAACCTGCTCGATATGGCGATAGAAGCGCTCCGCGCCATCATTGGAAAATAAAAGCAGCCGCGAAATCCGGTCTCCATAGGGGGCATCTGTTTGCTCCCTGACATTAGTAATCCCTTTTTTTTCACCGGTGAGTTTTTGAAGGATCGGGTCGAAGCCATAGCGAATCCGGCCCTGAAGCCTCGCATGCTTCAGCGCTATTTTCATTGGTTCATTCAGAGTAATGACCGGAACATCAATTTCGCCTCCAGTCCAGAGTTTTGAGGTGCGCGACATCAACTCCCCGCGAATAATTTCGGCAGAGCCGTCCGCTTCCAACTGACGGGGAAAGCGCATATCGGATATATTCATCTTCTTTTCCTTATAATCGACTACCAAAGCTTGTCAACGGTAAAGGGGTGCAGGGGGTCAGACTCTTACTGTTTATTCCCCTAATATAAACAGTCCAAAGCCTCATATTGTTAGCGGGCTAAAGAATAAAGAAACGATCATTTTAAGTAGAATTTTACTCTACTGTTTTTGACATTTTCCGTCATTTTGGCCTGAAGAGATTCGGGTTCTACGAGAAATACTCTTTCTTTTTCTACCTTGCCGGAACGGAGGATGTAATCTTTAACCCGGGAAGCACGTTCATAAGCAAGACCCCTTAAATCGCCTTCAGTAACTATAATCTTACTTAACATTAATTGCTCCACTTCATCAGTTTTCTGCTTTTCTATCCTGTCTTTCTCCTTTTTTTGTTTGAGATCTATTTCCGCAGTATAGGCCATTATCAGATATTTTCGATATTCATCAGGTTCTATGTTGATTTCTTCGACAGATGGAGTTTTTAATCCCTTTTTGATGGAATAGTCATACTTTGCAGATTTCACTTTTTTCTCTAAAATAGATTGCCTGAGGCTTTCCGTATCTTTATCAATATCAACATGTCCTTCTATATCAAGTTTTAACAATGGTCTGTCATATAGAGCCGTGATCAATATATCCAGTTTCTTAGCATTTTCTTCAGTTATGGCAGAGCTTCCATAGCCGAATTCCGCATAACCGAGTTCTTCGCCGCCACCAAATATTGAACCGATGAGGGCAAAGGGTGCGGTTACCGCTTTTTCAATAATATTCCCGATAATCTTAACAATGAAATACCCTACACTAAATTCGGGGGCGTCAATATCGCCGGTTACGGGAATATCGAGGTCAATTTCTCCCTTTCTGTTTTGGAGAAGCGCTATGCCTAATTTTACGGGTAGTTTGAGGGCATCCGGGCTGTCCACCTCGTTACCAAGTATTAACTGATCAATAAATATCTTATTCTGGGAGATGAGTTTTTTCCCGTCGATTTTATAGTTCAGCTTCAGGACTAATTTTCCCTTGTCGATAACGTACCCAAGATATTTTCCGGAGTATGGCGTTAAGGGGCTTAAATCCTTATTGTCTAAGATAATTTGTATATCTGCATACAAATCTTCGGAAAAGGGGTCAATTTCTCCTGTAATTTCTATCGGGACGGTCTTATCAAGCTTTCCCCTGAATTCAACGCTCGCACCACGAGTTTCTTTGGAAGAAAGTCCCGATATTTTTCCTTCAATGTTAAAAAGATTTGTAGAATAAACCGGTTTAATTAATTTATCGGTGAAGTTAACATGACCGTTTTTAAAGCTTACTTTCTTGATAATAATGGGATCAAATAACTGCTGTGATTCTTTTTCTGTTGTTTCTTCTTTTTCATTCGAAGCGGAAACTTTTGCTTTTGTTGCCTCTTCTTTTTTAAGGATATTCAGAACGTTGATAGTTTTATCAGGGTTGATGATCAGCCCGGCATAGAAATCCGAAAGGTTAATGTTTTCTATCTTCAAAAAACCGGGGTTATAGCCTGTATCTATATCAATGAAACGGAGATCTTTGAATTTGAGAAGTTGATCTTTTGTTGCTTCGTCAATGGATGAAAAATCGGACACTGCAGCAGTACCTTTGTAGGTAGCCGTTAATTTGCCTCCTGTTGGTGCATTGATTACAACAGTTCCCTTTGTCGCAATCTTGCCATCTTCTATGATTATTCTCACTTTATCCAAAACATGTGCCCTGAATGGAAGAATATGATAGTCGGCAACAGCTATCTGCAGATCAGCAAAGACGGGAATAATGCTCAATGGCCCTTCCGCAGAGACAGTTCCTCCAAGCTCTTCCTCCAAGGTCAGCATAATACTGCCTTGACTGTTTGGAGCTGTCGAAATATCCTTACCAGTTAATGTCATGTTTTGAATCTTGATGCTGACGGGATGTTCTGCGGAGCTTAAAGAGGCATCGGAAAAAATAATTCTGCCTTTTGAGACATCTATACTGTCGAGTTGTATAATCGGGAGGGCTGCTTTACTTTCCTTTTCTGATATTTCTATGCTTTTCTTTTCCGATGCTTCTGTGTTTTGCGTATCTTCTTTCTTCTCTGTGGCTGGAACGAGGGACAATAAATTAACAACCCCTTGTTGATTCCGCTTTATGTGTATGAAGGGTTCTTCAATAATCAATTCCTTGAATATAAATGCCTTTTTAAAGAGAGACTTGCTCTGCAAATTCACATAAAATTTACCGAATGATGCGAATGGTGCCGCCCCTTCTTTTTCTTTTATTGTAAAATTTTCTATTGAAACTGAGAGAACATATGGATTCATCCTGAGTTTTTCAATAGAGACAACTTGCTGAAGAGATTGAGAGAGTTTATCTGCCAGAATCGACTTGAGTACAAGAGGTACAACCAAAAAACCTAATAGCGTATATAAAATAACGCATACTAACAGAGAGACAATAAACTTCTTTGCTGGATTTTTCATAGTTATCCTCCTGACTGAGAAATTTATTATGTCGCTTTTCTTATACCTTGTATTATCTGTTCTTGCACGTAGAGATGTGAGACGTTGTCAGCTTTTTATAAGTAAGAAAATTGCAGGAGCCCGGTGAGCACCGTATTCGTTTGACGATTTCCGAAGACCGCACGGAAGCTATTTCCCCGCCAGGTAATGCGCGCCTGATAAGAGCGGATGCTGGTAAAGCATGCGGGGGCCGGCATATTTCATCACGGCCCTGATCCTCTCCCGCATGTCCGGTTTGTAGCAATGTACAGGACATTTGGCGCACTTTGGTTTGTTCTCCTGAAAGGGACATTTTTCAAGGCGTTGCACAACGTAGTCCAAGAGCTGCCGGCACTCGGGACAGAGCCCTTCTTTAGTACCATGTTGTCCATGACAGAAGATCTCAATCATCGTCTCAGCTGTTCTGCTTTCCAACTCCATTTTTGAATGATTGTTAGACATAATATGACAATTTCACCTTTTGCCAAACTTCACTTTACATTTTTGACGTCGGGTTTATCTGCATCACTTTTACGGTCTGCCAACTGGCAGGATTGTTTCATTCAGGTGGATATTCCCATTT
>JAVCDK010000048.1 GCA_030765865.1 Candidatus Celaenobacter antarcticus
CGGATAAACCAAAGATATTCAGAAATGAGTAACCCTTATTCTTTTTTAAATTTCTTAGGAAAATTTTGAAGTAATTTTTTATCATCAATAATTTAATATAACTATCTTTTGAACCTCATTATGGTTCTGGCTCGTTCTGGTACCGGGAAATGTAGTAATAGCCATTATTATCGACAGTTATGTGAGCATATTCCTGGTTGCAATTTGTTCCTGCAAAAAGAAAATTTTCTGAGGGATCAGTACTCCATTCACCATAGAGTAATGTTGTAGATAATAATAAAAGAACTAATAAAATCACTCTTTTCATTGTACTCCCTTGGTTGGTTGAAATTCTATAAAAATATTGATTGTTTGCTGTCAAGAAAAATTTGGAGACAGCTTTTTTAACTAAATATCCATTGTGATTCGAAGGGATTTTATTTGCCGCCCTTTGGGTAGTATGTAACTTCCAAATACGGTATTAGTTTTCCTTCTTCAACAATAACTTTCTTTTCTTTTTTGCCGATCTTAATAGGGGCTTGAACCAATTGGTATTTAACATGAGGCCAATGGCAGATTTCTACCTTTACAATATACTCACCGTTTTTGACTTTATTTCCCAAACTGTCTTTCAGATTCCATACATAGATATGATGTCCAAGATCGATACTTGCACCTGTTACTGCATCGACATCTTCAAATTGCGATGATTTGGCATATTTAGGAAGATTTACCTGAACTTCTTTTGCATTGGCGCTAAACCCGGAAATATATATGGTTTTTACAAAATTACCATCGCCATCTTCAATCCATACAGCGGTTTGAGGAGGTAATTCATCCGTGAATCCCATAATAAAATCAATTGAAACAACCGGGGTTTTATAATCCTTAATATTGAAATGCTGAATTCCCGGATCTATATTTTTATATACCAATTCTGCCACTTCCGAATCTTCAAAATCGGATGCCACTTCTATCCAATAGGTCATGGATTTTTTCTTGTATGCAGCTCCAAGCCAATATTTTGCTTCAGCTTTGATAGAATCCGGTGCTTCAGATTCGAGAATAATATTCATATCGTCGATCGACTGATCTAATTTGCCGACAAAGAACGGCATCTCCACTCCGCCAACACCTCTATGAAGCCGCAGCTCGATGTCATCAGGAGCAATTTCAACAGCTTGATCAAGAATATACATTATCTGGAACGCGAGATTTGTACGATAATCCGTATCGATACTTACCATGATATCATACCCGCTTGCAGCCAGGTTCTCAACGGATACCAGCAGTGCTTTATACGCATCGATATTTTGAGGATCTATGCCGATGGCTTTGTTTAAAACATCCTCTGCTTGATCATACTTGCCCTCATCATTATACGCAATTCCTAATTCGATGAGAAGCGAAGTGTTTTCGGGATTGTTTTCCAGCTTTTCTTTCAACGCTACAATAGCAGGTCCATCAGGTCCTTTTGATTCTCTTTCTTCTTGAATTTTCTTTTCGACATTGGTAAGCTTATTTATCTTTGCTTGTGCAGATTCTGCATACTCACTTCCCGGGAGAAGTTCGATTGCCTTATTCCATGCACCTTTTGCTTTACCAAAATCTTTCATCTTTTGGTAACCTTCACCCAATTGCATATATACACCGATGAGCTGCTGTTTTGCTTCCGGACTTGGGGAGTGCTGAAGCATCGAGATGAGAAATTCCTGATCTTCAATGCCGATTTCCAGCATTCCTGCAAATTTTGGTAATCCAATACCCCAGCCACCTCGCAATGATCGTGCCATTACGTTATACGGATCGAGCTCGATTGCTTTATTCCAGTTTTCAAATGCCTGGCTGCATAGTGCGAACATATCCTGGAATTCAGCACTTCTGACCTGCATGCTGATGAAATTTCCCAGTTGAGTATACGCCATAGAATTTTCCGGGTATACCTCAACTGCTTGTTCCATTGTAGTAATTGCATCATTGAGTTTTCCTGATTGTTGTAATTTTTCTGCTTCTGCAATATACTCAGTAAGATCCTTGGCATACACATTGGATAGTATGAATATCAGAGCTGAAGAGATCAATAAATATTTTAAGATCTTCATTTTTTCTCCAATCATATTTTATCATATTACTGCTGATAGATTTATAGTGCTCAACACAGTCTTGGGATAAATAAAAAATTATTTTTAATATAATATTTTAGCGATTACACATTTTCAGATGTCTTTATTTGAGAAGGAATTATCGTCAAGAAAAACATCATCCACGTTGATCTGTTAAATGAAAGATTTTATTGACAGAGCCAAAGCTATGATACAAGAGGTAAGTTCATTATGAAGAAATTAAAAGAACGTGTAAAAAATCCTCATTATATAGAAGGAATCTACGATTACTGTGATCGCTGGTGCGAGAAATGCCCTTTTACATATCGGTGCTTGAATTATAAAATGTATGAAGATCGTTTTGGCGACTTGAAGGATAAAGACCTGAAAAATGAAGAATTCTGGTACAGGTTTTCTGAGATGATGAAAGAAACATTCGATATGATTAAGGAGTCAATGCAGGAATGGGGAATTGATATTCAGGATATTGATGGTGAACCAGCGCAAGATAATGCGGCTGAAGATCAGTTTTTGGTGATATTGGCAGAGGAGTATTCCTCCAAAGTGACTACGTGGTTTGAAGAACCTTATTACATTAACGAGCAAAAGGCAATTGATCTTGAACGAGATAGTGTTGAGATAAAGGAGATTATTGATATTATTCATTGGTATCAGTACCAGATCGAGGTGAAGCTAACGAGAGCATTTAATAGTATAAATTTGGATGATGAGATTTCAATAAAAGATATGAATGGCTCTGTAAAGGTTGCATTGATCGGTATTGATCGTTCGATTGGTGCCTGGGCTAAGTTCATGGAATTTATCCTTGAAAGAGAAGATTCTATTTTGGATATGTTAAATGTATTACAAAAAATGCTTACCATAACAGAAAAAGCTTTTCCACATGCACGTTCGTTCATAAGACCTGGGTTTGATGAGACCTCACCTTAATCCTCTCATAGAAGGATAGGAAAACAAGTGCAGATTATTAGTTGAAATTATTTCTTCACCTCGCAGGAGAAGGTCATGATGAGGTGTAAAGCACTAGTAGTGACTATGATTAAGATAGCTTACAAAAACAGCAAAGGAATTAAGGAAACGTTGTACTGAAGGGAAATCTAATTTTGTGCAGGATAAACCTGCACCTACCCGTCAGATTTTGTTTTCTGTAAATTTCATTTTCGACACGATCTATAGCCTACTTTTTCAATAAGTTATTTTTTCTCTGTGTCCTCTGTTTACCAGGGCGTAGTGTAACGAAGACTGGTGTTCTCTGTGGTGAAATATTTATTCTAAATCTCCAATCTACCCCAAAACATTTGACATAAAAATCCTCCTGCAACAAATCACTCCAGAAATTATAAACAAGGAGCTATAATGAAAAATTCGGATATGAATCCCTTTTTCCAGAGCTATGATACACCTTTTGATACGATACCTTTTGATAAACTCAAAATCGAACATTTCATGCCTGCCATAGAAGAAGGGCTGAAGGTCGCACGAGAAAATGTTAAGGCAATTAAAGATGATCCCGCATCACCTGATTTTGACAACACGATACTTGCAATGCAAACAAGCGGTGAGCTTCTAGACGAAGTTACGACTGTGTATTTCAATCTTTATAGTGCTGAATCCAATGATGAATTTAAAGCACTTGCTCAAAAGATCTCTCCCATGCTGGCTGAATTTCAAACCCAGGTTTTAACTGATTCCGACCTTTTTAAGAAGGTTGAGAAAGTATACAAAAACCAGGAAAGTCTCAACGCTGAGCAGAAGAGATTAGTTGAGCATTATTATAAACAGTTTGTTCGTAATGGAGCGAACCTTCCACCAGAAAAGAAGAAAAAATTAGAAGAGATCGATAAGGAACTCTCCACTTTGAGTCCCAAATTCTCTCAAAATTTACTTAAATCCACTAATGCTTTTGAACTTTATATTACTGATGAAAAGGATCTGGAAGGATTACCGGAAGGCGCAAAAGAAGCAGCAGCATATGCAGCAAAGAA
>JAVCDK010000063.1 GCA_030765865.1 Candidatus Celaenobacter antarcticus
TCAGCTTACTACAAAGGTGAATTAGATTGAAATAAATATTTAACTATTCTAAATAGACTCCGACTCCTACAACAAAAATATCTCCATCAATTTCGATCTGTCTTATATAAGATGATTTAGATGAGGGCTTATCTTCACCGGGTTTGCTCCACCAATAATCCACCCATCCTGAGCCATTTTCTCTGCCAACTTCAAGTATTTCTCGTATAAAAAATTTTCCATTCTCATCTTGAGAATTATAAAGATTTGTCCCCTCAATTTCCGGATGTACGAGTAGCATTCCTTCACCATTAAGTACAAAAACATAATTGTTGTTAAAAATAAACTCTGATTGTGGATCTCTCAAAACATCGAAGGCATCGAGTCCCTGAGAAGTAATCATTTCAGCAGCTTCATTAACTTGATCTACTACAAATTCTCTTTCCGTTGTCATATTATAAAGACCACAGCCAGTGATGTATTTCTCACCTGAGGGAGCAAGTGCGCTTTTCACATATGTTGTTTTCCAGGTGGGCTCATCCTCGCCGGGAATATTCCATAAATAGTGTGACCATCCGCTGCTATCTTCATCGGATACTTCAATTAAAAACCATTTGATAAAGGGTTTTCCGTTCACATCAGTCAACTCTATTACATTGGTGCCAACTAAAGCAGCGCTGGCATGAGCATATACCATTCCTTCAGGATCAATAGCAAACACATACTTATCATCATGACGCCATTTGGAATCCTGAACAGCAAATTCGGCAAAAGCATCTTCACCTATTTCTTCGATCAATATAGTAGCGTCATTAACTAACTCGACGAGCTGTTCTGTTTCTTTATACTGATATTCTGCATCTTCAGCAAATAACGATAAGCTAAACATAAGAATACTTACTACAATAAAAAATGATCCGACTAGATTTAAATTAATAAACCGATTGTGCCATTTTTTTCTTTTCATTTTATCTCCATGTTTTTTTAATTACCTATAATTTTTGGGATTTTAGATATTTTCAGTCAATTTATTTGATTTTTTCCTCAACTCGACTCATCGGAATGGGGATAGGAATCCAGTATTTTCGCATTCTCTGAACTCCATTGCCTATTGGCTGATGAATTCCGGGAATATTTGGCTCAATATCATATTCCTTGACGCAGAATGTGTAGATTAATTCGTTTACAAATAATTTCAAATATCATGTTAAAGAATAATCAGGAGGTCTGATGATAGAAATTCACGACCTGACAAAGGTCTTTGAAAACAAGAAAAAGGGATCGGTTTCCTACAAAGAAGCAATCAAAGGCATCAACTTTATTTGCAATCCGGGTGAGATTTTCGGTCTGCTCGGTCCAAATGGAGCAGGGAAAACAACAACTCTTCGCTGTATTTCAACTCTGATCAAGCCGACTTCAGGCAGTATAACAGTCAATGGATATGATTCGATTAAGGATGACAGGAAAGTGCGCTCCATTATTGGATTCCTTACCAGCGATATGAAGTTGGATGGTTTTTTCACTCCGGACTACATGATGGATTACTTTGGGCGCCTGAACAAAATGACTCCTAAAGATATTGCTGAGCGAAAAGAGGTGCTCATCAAAGAACTTCACATGGAGGAGTTCCGGTACAAAAAGATCGATAAACTATCCACAGGTATGAAACAAAAAACATCGATTGCGATCAGTCTGATTCACAATCCGGATATAATAATCTTTGATGAACCTACTAACGGTCTGGATGTTGTCACTGCAAAGAACGTCACTGATTTCCTGAAAAAATATGCGAACGAGGGAAAAACTGTGCTCATTTCCACGCATATTATGAGTGTTGCGGAGCATATCTGTGATAAGTTAGGAATATTGATAGAGGGATTGATAAAAGAACTTGGTTCACTCGACGAGATCGTGAAAAGGAATAAGACGGACAATCTTGAAGATGTTTTCTTCAGATATCTGGAGGTGCAAGATGTTTAGTGATGCCTATATCATAATGAAAAAAGAGTTAAAACGGCTTTTTACCGACAGGCGAACCGTCTTCTTTATGGTTGTACTTCCACTTGTTATGCTTCCGGTCATGTATATTGTGATGGGAAAGATCAGTAAATCCAGATCAGCTGACATAAGATCATATCACGGGACTGTCTTCGTTGCTCCTGAGATGCAAAAGGACTCACCGATCTACGAAGAGTTCATCTCAATAATTGATGAACAAATGAATGTTACCATAAATGAAATTCCCGAAGCTTATATTCCAACTGCCAAAGACTTAATTACGGAAAAAGAAGCTCAATTATTAATTACCTTTCCCGATAATATGGATGTTGCTTATGAGGGGATTAAACCATTTGATGTGCATATTTATTATAACGCTGCTTCTGATTACTCGGGTTACTTTTATAGAAGAACACACGATGCGATCCGTTCTTTAGCTGATACTTTGATAATTTTGAGATTGGAATCACTTGATATTCCAACGGAAATTCTTACACCTGTTACTGCAAATGAAACGATCAGCTATGAGGAAATAAATCTCGCAAAAAAAGGGAGCGAGGTTGGCAAGACATTCGGCGTGCTTCTTCCGTTCATTATAATTTTGTATCTGTTTGTGAGTTCAATGCAAGTCGGTATTGATACGGTCTCCGGTGAGAAAGAGCGTGGCACCCTGGCTATATTACTTGTAAATCAGGTTGACAGGGCTTCAATAATACTTGGAAAACTCCTGGCAGTCGTATGCGCTGCTTTTGCAAGCGCGATCAGTTCTGTGGTAGGTTTGATGATCGCCGGCAGATTTTTTCTTAAAGATCTGTTCCGCTCCTCAGCAAGCATGTCTGATTTCATTTTAGGTGCCAACCAAATAGTTCAGCTTATAATTTTGCTCATCCCTATTGCGATCTTGCTCGTATCCTTAGTGCTTATCTGCGCAACATATGCACGCAATTCAAAAGAGGCAGCCGGTCTGGTCATGCCGCTCTACATGGTTGTTTTGATCTTGAGTATCGGCACAAGCTCGATGGGAGAAACAGTCCCTTCGTGGATGTATTTCACTCCGTTCATTAATACGGTTGTAGGTCTTAAAGCAGTTTTCATGAAAGCATCAACCTGGGGAAATGTTTTGATAGCAGGTGTAAGCAGTCTGGTCTTTGCAGGATTACTTATCTATTTCATGATCAAGATGTTCAAAAGCGAAAAGATATTATTTAGAATTTAAGGAGTTTTCATGATTGAAAAAGATATATCGAAATATAAAAGAATGTTTTCCGAATATACAGAACTGCGCATTCAGGAAAATAGAACTTGCGCCATATCAATTGTAAACGGCGATATAATGGGCAATAACAGAAGCTCGGAAAGCGGTGTGTCCGCACGCGTTTATAAAAAAGGAGTATGGGGATTTTCATCCAATCCTACGATAGCTGACGAAACGGTCAGCACTGTTATCAAAGCTGCAACAGAAAATGCGCTCTATCTCAATGACAGAGAACGCAAGGACAAACCATCTCTTCCTGCCTCGATCGGAATTGCAGAAAAAGATTTTATGACTGAGAAGAAGAGAAAAACTCAGAAAGAAATGATTGATTTCTTAAAAGAAGTTGATGGTTATATTGGAAAAAAATACACAGATCTCACCGCGCGAACTACAGTGTACCGCTGCCTTGAAATGGAAAAAGCGCTTCTTACTTCAGAAGGTTCACAGGCATATTCTATGATTCCCAGATCGATAATTTATATTGTTCTTAGTTTGGCAAAGGATGGTCAACCCTTCGAGTTATATGATCTTTTTGGAGGATTTGGACAATTTGAAGACCTCTTCAGTAAACCGGAAGACCTCTATGAGAAGATCGATTCGCAGTATGAACATCTAAAGAAAAAATCCGAAGGGGTTTATGCAAAAGCAGGTGTCGCAGATTGTATTTTCGGACCTGATCTGGCAGGTATTCTTGCACACGAAGCCATCGGACATACTGTCGAAGCAGATATTGTGCTTGGTGGTTCAATCGCAGCTGATTATCTCAATAAGGAGGTTGCCAATCCGATCATTACAATGGTTGATTTTGCGCACACAGCAATGGGTGAAACTTGTCCGA
>JAVCDK010000128.1 GCA_030765865.1 Candidatus Celaenobacter antarcticus
AAGAGCGAGCAAGCTTACGAATTGGATTTGCACAGAAGAAAGAATGAAACGCACCAACAATGGACTCTTTGTACATCCAATGCCTGTTGACAGAGGTAAGGAAGTTACAGATGAAGTTGCCAGCGGATCCCGATCAATAATTGTAGATATTGCCGAGAACCGGCTTCATACACAGAAAGCGATAATGGCGATGACTATCGCAGGAATGAAAGTTGAAGTTGAAATTTGAAACTGGAAATTGGAAATTAGAGAAAATATTCAGGGGTGCATTTTATGAAACCGGTTTATGAACTCGATGTATATCGATTAGCAGAAGATTTATCAGATATGATCTGGAATGAGTTCGATGAATGGAACACTAAAGCAAAGAACACGATCGGCTATCAGATCATTAGATCGAGTGATAGTATAGCAGCTAATATTGCTGAAGGTTTTGGCAGGTATAGTACGGCTGACAGAAAGAATTTCTATTATTATGCACAAGGATCTTTTGAAGAAACTAAAGCATGGTTACGAAAAGCAGATAGACGAGATTTAATTACTGAATCGAGATTAGAAAAATACAAGATAATAATTGATGAACTTGGACCAAAACTCAACGCTTTTATAAAGAAAACAAAAACTTATGGTAATAAAGCTCAGAAATAAAATGAGACTATCAAATATCAAATTTCAAATTTCAAGTTTCTAATATGGAGAAAACAATGAATGATAAAAGAAAACTCGTTGTCATCGCACTCGGCGGCAACGCAATAAAACAGGCACATGAGAAGGGCACTGCCGAAGAACAGTTCGAAAATGTCGCGATCACTTGTGATCAACTTGTAAAGATGAATGCACTCGGATATAAGCTGATAATTACACATGGAAATGGACCCCAGGCAGGCAACCTTCTTATCCAGCAGGAGGAAGCGGAGGAACTCGTTCCACCTCAACCCCTCGATGTAATTGGCGCTATGACCCAGGGACAGATCGGGTATATGTTCCAGAATATTCTTAGAAATTACTTTATGAAAAAAGGGAAAGATATTCCAATAACGACAGTCGTTACCCAGGTTCTTGTTGATGAGAACGATCCTGATTTTGATGATCCCTCCAAACCGGTTGGACCATTCTACACAGAAGAAGTTGCCCTGGAATTGCAAGAGAACAAGTGCTATGTCGTGAAACAGGTGAAACCGCAAGGTGAGAAAACATGGCGTCGTGTTGTGCCTTCACCGGAGCCGAAGATTATTGTGGAAGCAGATTGCATAAAAGCTCTGGTAGCAGCGAGGGCAATTATCATCGCTTCAGGTGGTGGTGGAGTACCTGTCAAAAAGAATCCCGATGGCACTTTCAGCGGACTCGAAGCAGTAATTGATAAGGATAAAGCAGGCAATATTCTTGCTCAATCTATTGGTGCAGATATATTCCTGATTTTGACTGATGTACAAAATGCATGTATCAATTATGGAAAACCGGATGAAAAACCTCTCGGAGAGATAACAGTTGCGGAAGCTGAAAAGTATTATAATGAAGGACATTTCCTTGCAGGCAGCATGGGACCCAAAATGCAGGCAGCGATCAGATTCGTGAAAGCAGGCGGAGACAAAGCCATCATCACATCCCTCGACCATGCAGTCGATTCACTGGAAGGAAAGACCGGGACGATTGTTAGGGAGTAATCTGGAATAAATGTGGTATTCTTCAATGTTTGTACATAAAGTCCATAACTATGGATAAAGAATATAAAATTGCCAGACTTAGCATCATTATCTGAGCTTGGCTTGAATGTATTTAACTACTGAAAAATACAACAGATAGGATTCGAGTTTATTATTCTATGTGATTAAGAAATTATTATCTTTCTTCTCTATCTCTTTATAATTTTTCTTAATCGAATGATGATAATAGTTCCTTTTGGTTTATTATCTGCTACCTCTATTTCTCCATCATAGTTTTCTATTGTTTTCTCTATATTATATAATCCAATTCCAGTATGTCCCTTCTTACCGTAGTGAAATCCATCATCAAATATTTGATCTTTTATGTTTTCTGGTATACATATTCCATAATCTTTAAATCTTATCTCGTAGTATTTTTCTTTTTCATCTATTTCGATATCTATTTTTTTTGTGTTTCCATGCTTTATCGCATTGTTTATTATATTCTCAAACACTGAATATATTGCATCGTCAGCATATACTTCACCCGTACCTGAAATAGCTATCTTTATTCCAGGATAATTTTGTGTTACTTCGTTGAGTACGGTTACTAAGTCATATTCTTCTAATTCTTTATATGACTCAACAAAATTTTCGTGTTCTCTATGCATGTTTATTCTTTTCAAACTTTTCTCAACTCTTTTCTCTATTTCACCAAGCATTGTTTTATCATTTTGATCTTGGTAAATATCGAGAGCACTTTTTATAACCACTAGATCATTTGTTACATCATGCCGTAATATTTAGTTAGCTATATTTAAACGTTTCTTTGCTATGCTCAGTTCCTCTTCCATTTTCTTGCGTTTGGTGATGTCACGAAGTGTGGCGACCATACCCGCCGGAGTGCCTGCTTCATCCCGAAGGAGTGAACTGTGCATAGCTGCTAGGAATACGGTACCGTCTATTCGGGTATGCCAAATCTCACCGGCGAACTCACCAGTCTCCTGAATTTGCCGATTGGCAGACTCAACGGATGGTATCTGTTCGGGATTGTGGAATGTGGAGAGATTCTTTCCGATAAGGTCTGTCTCTTTAAAACCGTGCATTATGGCAAAGGCCCGGTTGACAAATCTCAGGTTACCATCCAGGTCAGAAATTGCTATGCCCTCAGAACTTTGTTTTATACCAGCGATGAGAAACCGCAGTTCCTCTTCCGCCTGCTTGCGCTCGGTGATTTCGCTAATTGATATTAAACCTGCCAATCTTCCTTTATAGTTCGTCCTTACACCAACCGCACTTATCCATATTTCTCTCCCGTCTTTCGTAAGCGAGCGGAATTCATTGATCTGCTGTAAATCATTTTTAAACATATCTTCAGCAATGATCTTGTACACAGCTTCCTTATCCTCCGGTAAAATGAAATCAATTGGATTTATATTAACCGTATCTGCATCAGAATCGAATCCATAGATTTTTGCAATTGCTTTATTAGAAAGAACTACTTTCTGTGTTTCAGCATCAAGAACAAAAATCCCTTCACTCATATTATCGAATAACATTCTGTAATTATGTTCACTTTGTTTTAGCGCTTCTTCCACCTGCTTGCGTTCAAAAATGCTTCCAATGCGCTCTGCTACAGCATCGAGAACCAGTCTTTCTTCTTTCAGGAAAGGTCCTTCATCAAGATCAGACTTTTTTTCCAGATAATAGATTTCGATAATACCAACATTTTTGCCGGCAACTTTGATCTCACTGCTTTGCATCCAGTCGGTTTTCTTGAAGTTTGGTTCTTTGTATTCTACTTCATCTACAATGATTCGGCATACAGCAATTTCGGAATATTGCCAGGAGGCAGGAACCAGTCTAACAATTCTGCGGAAAATTTCTTCTAAAGAAATACCTGATGTTTCGATAATTTTTGAAATACCATAAAGACAGATTATCTCTTTTAATCTTTCTTCTACGGCAAGCTCTGCCTTCTTGAGCTCTGTGATGTCAGTGGCGATACTGAGAATAGCGTTGGTATCACCCCATTTTGTTAATTGAACAGATACTTCCATTGGAAAAATGGAACCATCCTTTCTAATGTGTTCAACCTGCAAGTTTGCTTCACCTTTTTCAGATATTTCCTTCATTCTATCAGGAATTAGTTTTGCTGTGTCCGGTGTATCAAGTTTACCTAATGGAAGAGCAAAAAATTCATCCCTGGTATAGCCATGTAAAACAAAGGTCTTTTGGTTTGCATATATAAAATTCCCATTAAAATCATGAATAGTAATTGAATTAGGGGCAATATCCAGTATTTTTGCCATCCTATTGATTTCCTCTTCCGCCTGCTTGCGTTCGATAGCATACTGTATGGCTCGAACCAGAAGCTCGCTGTTCATTGTATTCTTTGTAAGATAGTCCTGCGAGCCTGCTT
>JAVCDK010000027.1 GCA_030765865.1 Candidatus Celaenobacter antarcticus
ATACGATCATTCTTTACGGTGCTTTCCCGGAAAATATTAGGATTCCAAAATTTTCAGTGATACATGAAGCAAAAGAAATAGAGGGTGTTGACAAAGGTGTCTATTGGATTCCATACAAACAGGATTCAAGCTTTGTCTCGGGCAAACCGTCTAAAGAAAGCGGTATTGCTGCGTATAATACGATTGAAAAAGCAGGTGAAGATGCCTTAAATGGCTTCATAGATGCGATCGTAACAGCACCAATAAGCAAGCATTATATTCAGATTTCTCATTCGGATTTTATTGGACATACAGAATTCTTTGCACGTCAGGCGCAATGCACTGAAGTGGTGATGAGCTTCTTTAGCGAAAAGGTTAATGTTGCTTTGCTGACAACTCATTGTGCACTATCTGATGTCTCATCCTATTTAATTATAGAAAACGTAGTGGAAAAAATTCATATTATCAATAATGCATTGAAGAAATTTTTCCATATAACAAATCCGAAATTGGCACTTCTCGGACTCAATCCCCATGCAGGTGAGGATGGTGCTTTTGGTAAAGAGGAAGTTGAAATTCTACAACCTGCAACTGTAATTCTACAGAATGAAGGTGTTGAAATAGATGGACCATTTCCTGCTGACACTTTTTTTGCAGGGGATTATCACAAGTACGATATGATCATCTCTCCTTATCATGATCAGGGTTTGATACCCTTTAAAATGCTGTCCTTCGATGCAGGGGTCAATGTTACTCTTGGATTGCCGTATATACGTACGTCGGTTGACCACGGTACTGCGTTTGATATTGCAGGAAAGGGGATTGCTTCAGAGAAAAGTTTATTCGAAGCAATTACCCTGGCGATAAAAATGCTCTCATGATATCAGAATATAAGCATTTCCCTGAATATAAAAAAATAATAGGCATCGATGAGGCAGGGAGGGGACCCATAGCTGGACCGGTCGTCGTTGCTGCGGTGATATTGCCAAAAAAATCTAATATTCAGGGCTTGAATGATTCAAAAAAACTCACTGCAAAAAAAAGAGCAGAACTCTATAAGAAAATAGTGTCATGCGCAATTCATTATGAATATAGAGTTATCGAACATACAATTATAGATGAAATAAATATTCTTCAGGCAACATTTATGGGTATGAAGGAGTTATTATTGCCACATTTAACCTCACCTTTTTTGGCACTCATTGACGGACCTTATCTGCCCAAAAAGGAGCATGAGAAAGATTTTGAACTGGTGATGAAATCTATTGTAAAGGGTGACAGCACATATAATTGTATCGCTGCGGCATCTATAGTTGCAAAAGTGGTTAGAGATTCTATCATGGATAATTATCATGAAAAATATCCTCAATATGACTTCATTCATAACAAAGGGTATCCAACAAGAAAGCATAAGGAAGCACTTGCAAAATTCGGCATTTGTCCCATTCACAGGAGAAGCTTTGCTCCTATTAAAGAAATCTTTAAACAACAATGTTAAAAATTCTTTATATCAAACGTCAGGTGGGTTAGAAAAAGTATCTATTAAAAAAAATTGACATTAACTCTTAAAATTCTCTTTTTGCCTTAAACAAAATGCGCGGAGGTACCATGAAGAATTGCAAAATATTTTTTATTATTATTTTATTAATGTTACTATCTTCTTTTTTATATGCTGAGGGATCCTGGCATCCGGAAAAAACGTATTGGCCAAGAACGCTTATAGACAGCAGCCAGACAGCTATCAATGAAGTGAAAGCGCGAGTAACTGTAGCGCCATTCATTTCAATTTATAATAACATCAAGACGAAATCAGATGTAGATTATGCAACCTGTACCACAGAAGTTCAAAAAGCAGTTGTAGCCCGTTGTGCTGCATTTCGATTTTTTATTGATGACGTCACAGCTTACGGAGATAAAGTAATGGCTTATCTCCTTGGGATGCAGCGGGAATCTTACTCAAGTTTGGAAGAACAATACAAAAATATTCTATGGGATTCTGAAATGCTGTCATTAGCATGTATTGCCTATGATTTTCTAAAAGGGAACAATTATGATTTTGCTGGTAATGAAGAAACAGTTCGTGCCAAAATCCAGGATATTGCTGCTGATATGTACTACGATCTGGTTTCAAGTTCTCCCTGGTCGGGATTGCACCTTTTGTGGGAAATCGGTTTCGGTGAGCAGATAAACTATGGTGTCAAATTTGCTTCTGCTCTCGGCATGTGTGCAATAGTCCTTAATACAGAAACCCCGATCGATACTGATAAACAGCCAGAAACCTGGATCAATTATACCATGCAGAAAACCGATCTCCAATTCAGCAACTGGCTTGTGAACGAACAAGGTATGTGGGCAGAAGGTCCTCACTATCTGTCATTTACTGCTTCCAGTTTTCTGCCTTTTGCAATATCGCATAACAATTTTGTGAACGGACAATCCGAATATTACGATGGTGAATTATTACCTCCGCTTACCCAAAATGATAATTTCCAGGCAATAACGGAGTGGGGCATAAAAATACGCCAACCAAACGGAGCTCGTCCCAATTTTGATGATAGTTTCCTCGATCCTTACTTCTTCAACGGTATGCTTGCTGAAATATATGGCAATGATATACTCGCATGGGATTTCGTTGATAGCTCAGAACCATATTTTGTAGGCGCTACTTCTAATAATATCGATGTGGAGATGATATGTACTTATGATGATACTGCATATCCGGGAACAACTCCTCCTAATTTTTCTCCCACCCAGATCATGCCAGATGCCGGACAGGCAGTATTTCGCAGTGACTGGGGAGAAGACGCGGTGTATATGTGTGCTCTTGCTGAGAACGGACAAGCCCGAGAAGGTGGTCACACACACGAACACCCCGATAACGGAAGCTTTATTATCTATGCGCTGGGAGAACTCCTTGCAATGGATTCCGGCTATATTAGCTGGGAAAAAAGAGACAGTGTGCGATACGCAAAGAACCATAGTATGATACTTGTCGACGGAGAAGGTCCGCCTGCAGCAACTCTTACTACTGCGGAAGGAACAGATGCAACTATCGGAATATATTATGATACAGAGGGATTGGATTGTGCTCAGATATACACCAATTACCAGGATACGGATTTTTTTCGAATGTTCACATTCATTAATGATTCATATTTTACGATAACAGATATGATCGCATCATCATCAGCTCACGATTACTCATTTCTCCTTCATGGTAATGGAGGGGGATCAACCGGGAACGGATTCTCGCTAGGTACAAATGGTTCGGTGTATTCAGTTAATGATGTCGATCTGAACTTCTTTATCAATACCGCAAATCCGATGAATCTTGATAATTATGATGATGATCATGATGATGGAACATATGATGTGCCGGCGACCCATACAGTTACAAGAGCTCAAGTAAATGCTCAGTTTGGACTTTTTACGTCTTTCCTTATACCCACACTGGCAACTACAAAAGACATTACTTATACTCCTATAAATACAGATAGCACTTGTGGAGGTACGATAGAAATGGGGAGCGAGAAAGTAATCCATATGGGAAATGGTTCCAATTCTTTGCAAACGTTAGACTTTTTCGGAATTACCATAGGATATGATTCAAGAATCCTTCATGTTGTGAGAACAGGGGATATTCCCAGCAATATTCAGCTTACCTATGGTCATACTTTTAATTATGGCAGCACACCACTCATTTATAGTGATGTTGACAACATGATTGCTTTGAATATTGGTACAGCATCCGCTGACGGTTATGTGGAAGAAGCATGCACAATTGAATTCTTTACGGGAAATGAGCCAACTGCTGTCGAGGGTGGCACTTTGCTCGGATTTTCCGAAGGTATTTCAACCATATCATTCAACTCTTCAAGTAACTTTACGATCAATGTGATTTGGTCTCTTGACTATGCAGTAAATCCTGACCATTTACCTAACACCCAAAATCTATCTATATATCCTAATCCCTTCAGTCAATCAAGCGAGATTTCTTTTGATCTTACTGTTCCACAAAATGTGGAAATAGAAGTTTTTAATCTAAGGGGACAA
>JAVCDK010000083.1 GCA_030765865.1 Candidatus Celaenobacter antarcticus
TCCCCAATACAACTGCGAATGTTTTGTACTCCCCGTCACGAAATACATCTACGTTTACGGATTGCTCCGGCTCCATGCTAGCGAGCATTTTGCTTATCTGATCGGATGTATAAACATGCTGACCTGCAAGATCGAGCATAACATCTCCCCCAAGAACACCTGCCTCAGCACATGGACCATCATCGACTACATCACTGATGAGAACACCATAACTTGTATTCAAGCCCTTCTTTTCGTAACCCTTTTCAGAAAGATCAGTCAGGTACACGCCGAGATATGCTTTATATTCCGGCTTGGGTTCGAAATCTTCCTTATTTGCTAGGGTCAACTTCAATGTTTTGTACTCCCCGTCACGATAGATCTTTAGTTTGACCTTTTGCCCGGGCTTATACAATTTCAGCATCTTTGTGAACTGATCGTAATTGAACAATTTGTTGCCATCGAGTTCAAGAATGATGTCATCTTTTTGCATTCCTGCTTCTGCTGCAGGAGAATCATCTACAATACCAAATACCTGAATACCATATTCAACTCCTGCCTTCTCATAGTCCCCGATGTCCCCTGGATAGATTCCGACAAATGCCTTTTCCTCTGCTGCAAGACCTTGAGTCATTGCCAGCATGAGGATGACTACAGCTAAGATCGGAATGAATTTCATTTTTTTCATGTTTGTTACCTCCATGATTTTTTAGAATAATGTATTTGATGCAAGTTGAACCGGTTGGGACTTAAATTCCGAGACGATCAGCAGTGCATCATTTGTTTTTGGTGATCTATATTTTCTTACAACATATGCTTTATCTTCAACATAATTATCCGGGTTGAATTCCGAGCCAATCGACGGATTATGTATGGTTGTATAACGGAAATTATCATTAAATGGTACAAAATCTTCCGGTTGAACTGCGGATTCTTCTGAAGTTCGAAAAGTAAAATTATGCGCTCTATATGCGAATTGCGGTTTGATCACCAATCCTATCGCAATAACAAAAAAGAGCGCGGCAAAGCCCACAGCCCATCTAAGCTGAGTTTGTACTTTCCTTGCAGGATTGAAATAATATCCGGCTAATTTTATTTTTAGTTCCTGCTCAAAAGGATCACTTTCAAGCTTGGGAACGCTAAGGTTTTCTAGTTTTTCTTCAAATTTTTTCATATGGCAGAGCTCCCTGTAAAAAATATCGTAGCTTCTCTAATGTTCGATGCATCTGTACTTTAACAGTTCCTTCTTTCTGTTTGAGTATTTCGGCAATTTCTTTATACTTCATCTTCTCAAAGAATCGCAATGAGATAAGGTTCTGTTCATAAAGAGAAAGTGCTTTGATCGCTTCTTTCAGCGTTTCATAATCCAGATCAATAAGTTTATCACCTTCATTGCTTCGCTTCTCAAACAGTTTATCCTTTATGATGTTATTCCGTTTCTTATTTCTGAAATGCTGATTTGTCTCATTGACTGCAATGCGGAACAGCCAGGATGAGAAGGAACATTTTTCTTCGTTCATGAATCTATACTTTGGTAAATTTTTCATAGCTTTAAAAAATATATTTGATACGATCTCATTTCTTGTTGCATCATCATACACTCTATGATATACAAAATTATTGATCTTCGGATAGTATCTTTGATACACTTCTCCAAAGGCGGTAAAATCATTTTTTGCTTTGAGGATGAGCTTTTTTTCTGATACTTTTTTCATTTCTATGCTCTTATACCTTTATAACGCAACAGAATGCTAAAGGTTACAATTTTTTTAAAATTATTACTTTGATGCAAAATAATTTATTGAAGGCGATAATACGCATTCTCGCCTTCTTTTGTGAAAAATCCGAGTTGTCAAAACAATCGCAAATTGTATTATTACTACAAGAACTGATAAATTTCTTACTGCTTAATTTTTATCTCCTATTTTGGAATAGATAATTTGTTAATAAGATTCAAGTGTCAATTTTTTTCATTTTAATGTATACCCCAAAGAATTTTATTCATGACATTTTAATATTAAAATAGAATCTATACTTTCAAACTGCAATAAAAATAGATTGTTCATCTCGGATAAATGACATTCAAAATTTGCCATTTTCTTGACAGGGACTTTATTACATTTAGATAAACATACAGCTTATAAGGAGCCATTCTATGAAAAAATTTCTAATTCTTCTTATTTATATTTTCCTTGCGACCTCTCTTGCTGCAAAAACCTTTATACGGGAATACAGCTATCAAGCAGGTGAAGCAGATAGCAAGCTGAGTGCCCGAGCTATTGCTCTCGAACAGGTTAAACGCTTGCTCCTCGAGGAAGTGGGTGTGTATATCAGCACTTCTTTGGAGATCGAAACAACCGAGATCAGCAATGAAGTGAAAGAACTCACTAAGCAGGACATCGAAGTCATTTCTGCTGGAATTACTGAGACAAAGATCGTCGACGAAAAATGGAATGGTGAATCCTATTGGTTAAAAGCTGAAATTCAACTTGATGAAAATGATGTGCTTAAGAGACTCGAAGACCTTGTAAACAATACCGAATATAAGAAAGCTATAGAAGACAGCCGAAAGACTACAGATGCAGCGCTTGCTGAGATAGAAAAACTAAAACTCGAATTGGAGCAGGAAAAAGATAAGAACAAACAAGCAGAACTGCAACAAGCATATACGTATGAGACAGAAAAATTGAGTTCCCTAGACTTATATGACAAGGGTTGTGAAGCTTTTTACAATGATGATCTCCAGCAAGCAGTTTCCTTCTTGCAAGAATCTGTAAAAATAGATCCAAGCTCAATAAGTGCATGGTTCACATTAGGGATCGTTAATCAAATAAATAGTGATTATGGGCAGGCGATCAAATGTTATAATAAGATTTTGGAATTAGATTCACTTGATTTATATGCCCTTGTTGGACTTGGAGATATTTATCAGGACAAACATGACTACGATCAAGCTATTTCATATTATAAGAAAGCTCTGAAAATAGATCCTCAAGACATAAGCGCATATATTAATCTTGCAATGACCTATGAAAATATTGAATATTATGATGAAGCTATTGCTTGTTATGAAGAAATGATGAAATTTAATACTGATAATGAGTATGAAATCGGCTGCCTAGCACGGATATATGAATTTAAAGAGGATTATCCTAACGCGATTAAATATTATCTTCTAGTAATAGAGCAAAGCCCTGACGATCTAATGAATTTAATGTATTTAGGAGATGCATATTTTAAGACTGAGAATTATTCTCAGGCAATTGCCGCATACAGTAACGCATTGGTTCTGGAACCGGAGAATATCTGGGTTTTAAATAGTCTAGGACAGGCGTATTTTTATTTGGGCGATAGAGAGAAGGGCTATAAGTATTATATCAAATCCGCTCAAATGGGAGATACAGAAATACAAAATTGGTGCGATACTTATGGTATCGAGTGGAGGATAACTAATAACCCGCCAAAAAACTGATACATTATTTCAGAACTTCAATAGATTCAAATATCTTTAGTATTCCTCTTATCCAAGCCCCAGTTTATCATTACATTATCCTCTGAATTGCCCGAAACACATCTTCAATAATTACTTCTCTATTGAACTTTGTTACTTCTATCAACTCAACATCCTTCCTCTTCTTCAATTCCTTTGTCAGCTCACAGTCTACTCTTTTTATGGTTGCCAGCAATGGTTTTTCCGAGTCAAAAACTTTCCTCAACATATCACAGAATTTCGGACTGAACATCTCCATTCTACCGATTTCATCTATCAAGATCAGGTCAGCGCTTTTTAGTGCTCGTTCCATCGCAGGAATGCCGACCTTTTCAAAAGCATTGATATTCACTCCATATTTATTCACCCGATAGGGTAAGTCCGATCTCTCTGAAGCCATGATCATTTGGTTGCCATCAAAATCTGTAATGTAAAAACCTGTGCGCTTGCCATTCTCCCGCATTTCGTGCGTGTAAAATCCGCCTATCTTGCAAGAAAGCTGCTTTGTTATCTTATTAACAAGAGTGGTTTT
>JAVCDK010000135.1 GCA_030765865.1 Candidatus Celaenobacter antarcticus
ATAGATATGGGAATGCATTAATATTTTACTTCCTGTTTTTCTGTGTAACGGAGTTTTTCACTGCCCTTATTTTCGTCAACTATTATGAACAACGATTTATTATATTGTTATTATCATTATTTAATAAACAAAAGTAAAAAACTTGACGTAACAAAAATATTACACGCTAAGTCCATTTATTAAAAAATTGGTAAAAGTTATGCCAGAAAAAATAGACACTGCCCAGTCGGATGCGATCCTCAAGATCATAAGGACAATTAACTCTCATCTTGATCTTGATAAAGTGCTGAAATCCGTTATGGACGTCACCACCCAGGCGATGCAGGTAGAGGCATCTTCTCTTGTGCTTATCGATGAGGAAACAAATGAGCTACTATTCCATGTGACTGAAGGTGAAAAAGCGAAGATAATCAAAACGATTCGTATGAAATCAGGTGAAGGTATCGTCGGATGGGTGATAAAAGAAGGAAAACCTGTGCTCGTTAATGATGTATCTAAAGATAAGCGTTTCTACAAAGCTGCTGATAAGAAAAGCGGATTCATTACAAAATCAATCCTCTGTGTGCCGATGAGCACACCGGACAAATGCCTCGGTGCAGTCGAAGTTATAAATAAAATGAATGATGGTGAGTTTGATGATGCGGACAGGATTTTTCTCGATGCAATTGCTTCACAAGCTGCAATTGCTATCGAAAATGCAAAGCTCCACGAGCGTATTGTCAAAAATGAGCGTTTGGCAGCGATAGGACAAACTGTTTCGGGACTTGCACATTGTATAAAAAACGTACTCAATGGAATCCAGGGCGGGTCCTATATTCTTGATCTCGGACTGAAAAGAGAAAATTTCTCAAATGTTGATAAGGGTTGGAATATTGTAAAAAAGAATAACATATTCATGAAAGAACTTGTGCTTGATATGCTATCATACTCCAAAGAGCGGGAACCGGAATATGCAACTGCCGATGTAAATGAACTGGTGAAAAGCGTGTGCGATCTCATGGAACAAAAAGGAAAAGAGAAAAATGTTTCAATGCAATTCTTGCCGGAAGAATCTCTGGGCAATGTTGAGATCGATGCAAAAGGAGTAAAACGCTGCGTGCTCAACCTTGTATCCAATGCCATAGATGCATGTGAAGAATCTGACAAGAGCAATGTCGAGGTGTCAGTACAATCAACCCGGGGAAAAACTTTCAAAATTCATGTTGCGGATTCGGGCATAGGAATGTCGCCGGAAATTCAAGCAAAATTATTCCAGGTTTTTTTCAGCACAAAGGGTTCAAAGGGTACAGGACTGGGGCTTGCAGTGTCCTACAAGATCATAAAAGAGCATGGGGGAAATATTTCTGTTGACTCAGAAAAGGGAAAAGGCACAAAATTCACTATTACGTTACCAAAGAAAAGAAAAAAATAATTACCGCCGGAGGTATATAATGGCAGAAAATAAAAAGATACTTATTATTGATGACGAACCAGACGCAAGAGCGTTTTCGGAAGCAATGCTCACTGAACTTGGAGATTTTGAGATAGAGACAGCAAAAAATGGTCTTGAGGGATTACAGAAAGCTGAACTGATCAAGCCCGATCTCATAATTCTGGATGTGCAGATGCCTGTGATGAACGGTTTCCAGGTTTTTAAAGAGCTCAGGAGAAAAGGCATTACAGAAAACATCCCTGTCATCATGCTTACGGGTATCGCAACAACTACCGGACTTCGATATGACGCAAAAGACATGGGTATCACACTTGGATCTGAGCCCAATGCATTTATTGATAAACCTGTTGAGCCCGATGAGTTTCATAAAACCGTAAGTCAAATACTCGGATTGTGATCAATATAATTATTGATTTAAATTTATTATTTTAGATTTATAAGAATTCTACTATAATTTGATGAAAAAGAAAAAAAGAGGACTACAAAAACAAATTTTAGCACTCTATTTCATATTCACATTTTCCCTTGTATTCATTCTGATATTCAGCATTTGGCAGCTAACTATATTGGGGATTTCAGAATTTGAATATGAGAGAATTTCCCGCATGCTCACAAACCTGAAAGCGCTTCAGCTCGATTACACAAACGATCTGAACAATTTTACATCTGAAATAGCGAATAATCCTGCCCTTGTTTCTTCTGTCGAGAATTCTGATATTTCAGACATTCATACGATACTTAAATCCTATGATGACAGCTCGTTGGCAACGTATATGGCTATCTTCAATGCCAAAGGCGAAGTGCTTTACGGAGAGGAGTGGGAGCTTGTTGAATCTTTTCTGCCGAAAATGCTCTCATTGGCAAAACAGAATTTAACTCAGGGTTTTTCTGCAAATTTCTCTAATAAAATATACTATTTCTCTTACGACCCGCTCTATTCTGAAAATGATCAAAAGAAAACATTTCTTGGATTCCTTCTCAATGTCAACCAGATTACTTCTTCCGATATAGGAATCACCCAAAACCCTCAAATATTTCTCTTGCCTTTCTCAGAACCACTCAATCCCGAAAAGGATATCCTTAAAAAACTCATTCCCGAACTCGATAAAAAACTTCCCACAGTATTAAAAACCAAAAACCGCGAATCTGTTTTACGCTTAAATGGAGACACTGCGGTTGGTCTTCTTATTAATTATAACATATTCGATGACCCCGCTTCTATCACCGTATATATTTACGATCGAGAATTCAATAAATTCTCTCGCCAAAGCATGGTCTTTTTCTTCCTTATTTTGGCTGCGTCAAGCTTGGTCATTGTAAGTTTTTTAAGCAATTGGTTCACAAAAAAAATAATGCAGCCAGTCAAACAGGTAAGCGAAAAAATGCAGAGGATTGAGAAAAATCCACTTGGCATCGAACATATAGAAGATGAATATGGAGGCGAGCTCAGCAATATGGTTTCTGCCTTCAGTTCGATGAATAAATCTCTAGTAGAATATCACAAATCTTTGCTTGAATATAAAGTGCTTACTGATAACATAGATATCGGGGTACTGTGGATGGATTCAAAGATGAACATCTTGATCTGTAACCCAAGCGCTATGGACATTCTTGAGCTAATATCTCGCGATGAGATAATTGGTAAGAATCTATCTGAATTCATCCAGCTTGATGAGAACCTCATATCTAAGGCCCATGAAGACAGCTTGACCCTTCCACGTCTTGAGATCAATCTTCCCGGAACAAAGAAGTTCGTAAAATTTGTTATTTTAAATATCAAAGCTGTTGATGATAAGATCGGCTTGCGCATGGTTGCAACTATTACTGATATTACACGCGAGATTAATGAAAAGAAAGCGCGTGATGCTCTGGAGATGGAGATCATAAAGAGCAATAAATTAGCCGAGATCGGAAGAAGAGTTGAAGGTGTTGTGCATAATATGAATTCTCCGCTTAATTCGATTCTTGGGTATGCCCAGCTTGTAAAAAAAGAATATAAAGACAATGGCGATATTGATAAGATAATTGATGCTGCAAAAAATATTTCACAATCCGTAAAAACTCTATTGCGAAAAGTGCAGCAGGACAATATCTCCATGATGCGTCCCGTTGACATCAACCAACTCATTAACCAAGAACTCGAGCTGTTGAAACACAACCTGTTCTTCAAGCTTTATGTTGTATTAGAAAAAAGTCTCCTAAAAAATCTTCCATCCGTGAAAGCCGTTTATAGCGATATAAGCCAAAGTTTTACAAATCTTATCAATAATGCGATCGAGTCTATGCATGATAGCAAAGAACGTAATATTTGGGTGCGCACTTATCAAACTTCAGATATGGTTGCAATAGAAGTGCGAGACAGTGGAGAGGGTATTGAAGAAAAATATCATAAAAAAATATTTGAACCCTATTATACCTCAAAAAAGGAAAAAGCTCAAAGTGGGTTTGGTCTTGGTCTTGCAATTTGCAGGAATATTGCAGAGCGCTATGGTGGTTATATTACAGTGCGCTCAGAACGAGATAAAGGAAGTACCTTTACAATATTTTTACCTTATGACTAAAAGTGA
>JAVCDK010000158.1 GCA_030765865.1 Candidatus Celaenobacter antarcticus
AATCCGGAACTCAAAACTGATAATTTTTCTCGTGCAGAAGTGGCGGAACTGGCAGACGCGCAAGACTAAGGATCTTGTGTCCGCAAGGATGTAGGGGTTCGAGTCCCCTCTTCTGCACCAATCATATATTATACAATCTTCTGCGCCCGTAGCTCAACTGGATAGAGCACCTGACTACGGATCAGACGGTTCCCTGTTCGAATCGGGGCGGGCGCGCTTTTCCATACATGCTAAATTACATTACACAATTCTATATATCTTGACTTCATATATTAACCGGAACAAAAAAATGCAATTAATAAACCGGAGAATTTATATGAAAAAAATAATCTTAGGATTAACCTTACTTGGTTTTGCTTTTATGGTATCCTGCTCATCGAGCACAGGCACAGACACGACGCCTCCGACTATCACATTTATACAACCCCAGAATAATGAGACGATCAATGACTCGATTTATACAATTCAAGTTTCAATTGAAAATAATAGTAGTACCTTTGGTATCGTATCTACAAAAATATTTATTGATTCTATTTGCGTAGTAACTTTGGGCGATAAAGAAAACTGTAGTTACGATTGGCACACCTACTGGTGGACAGAATCTACAGATCATTCAATAAGAGTAGAAGCGATGGATGGTAATAATAACACGGCAACAAAATCCATTGACGTCACGCTCTCTGAACAGGCATACATTGTGCCGAAACTGCTTACACCTCCTGATAATTCAACGCAGCAAAATCCACTTGACTTCTCGTGGACAGCTCTGCCACAAACTGCTCAATATGAAATCCATGTCACGATAAATGATACTCCATTTGTAAATACAACTACAAACACAACATACACAAACTCCTTCCTCATTTACGGCGCTGCTACATGGAAAGTGAAAGCTCAGAATGCTCTCGGAATGGAATCAAAGTTCAGCGAAGAATATCATTTTACGGTAACGGAAACAAAATAATCTTACTATAAAATAATATCTTTTTCATAGGATTTGGCATTCTCTACTCAAAATTTAGGATTGTGTAGCATATATCGAATTAAAATTGACAGGATAATGCTTCAACCGTTTTTTATCATTTATGATAATAAATCCTTTTTGAAAGGAAAAATTATGTGTAAAAAAGAATCTCATCAAAAAACCAATATTATTACGACAGGAATCCTACTAATCATACTTTTTACATGCTCCTCGTGCAATGTCCAAATATCCGTCGATGAGGATAATGTAACCGTAAACGGTGTTAAGTTGTCCTACAAACGAACGATCCATTTGGAACAGGTTTACGACACTCAATCTGCAACGATAAAACTCGGCAGCGGAGATATGGATTTGACCGGACAAAAAGAAAACAAAATCTCACTCGATATTGTAATCTTTGAAAAAGAACCAAACGATGCGGACGTCTCATTCGTCGAGAGTGAAATAGCGACCGAGAGTAAAGGTAACTATCCGGTATATATTTCATCTATAAAAGGTTATATGCCAGAAAGCATTTCTCTTAAATTATCTACCGGAAGTGGCGATATTACCCTCCATTGTTTTCACAATTCTTCTGAAATCTCAGTAACTGCCGGTTCGGGAGACATCACAATTAACGGATGCACAAATATTCAAAACATCGATGACCAAACAGGTAGTGGAGATATTCTATTCAAAGACCTTACTAAAATAATGAACGTTACTTCCAATTCCGGCAGTGGAGATGTTTCGGTAAAGGGCTCGGTAATATCCTCTGCATACATCGAAACCGGATCGGGAGATATTGAAATCTCAAAAACACACATCAAGAAGATCATCACACAGACCGGTTCCGGTGATATAATATTATCCAACTCCACGTATGACGAAATCTCATTCGACACAGGTTCCGGGGATGTGATACAACAAGATACCGAAACAAAATAATAATTCATATTATGAACTATTTTGATTTGCCATAAAATCTATCAAAGGGGTAAAAATGAAAAAGATTTTATTTTTAGTAGTATTACTTGTTTGTAGCCAGGCATTACTTTTCTCACAAGACACAACGGCTCATAAATCCATATTCTTTATACGACCTTATATCGAAAACGGGGTAAACTTCATTCAGGATGAAGAATTACAAGAACTCTATGAGACTAAATCGATGTTTTACTTGGGGCTCGGTGTCCAAATCGGACACCCTCAGGTTTCGAAAGTAATTCCATTCATCCAATACTCAGGTTCTGATTGTAAATCCGATAATTTTATTGATCGAGACGATCAAGATAGTCGCAAGCTCGAGATAGAGCAGATATTACTTGGCGCCATATTCCCAATGATAAAGAGCAACGAGATGTATTATAATTTAAAATTCGCCTATTGTTTTTCCCGTATAAAAGAAACTGCTCATGATATTAGTGATATTGCCCAGGGAATGGTGATGGGGATATCTATCGAAAAGAGTCTATTCGGTCATTCAAGGATTTTCGCCGATCTTTCATATTGTTTTCAACAAATCGATTCGTTAAGCTTGAAAGATTTTAATACCGTAACATTGAGTGTTGGGTTTATTTATTAGTACTTCGACATAATATATTATCGAACTTCGTACATGAGCTTAATGGGCTTTCGATAAGATCGACAGAAAGATTGTCGGAAAATTTATAATATGATCTGGCTTCAGGCAATCATCATTGCTGTATTTGTCCTCATTCATCTTTTTGCTGAAAGATTTCATATAACCAAAAACGGTACACGCAGCTCATGGCTTTCCTTTGCGGGCGGCATTGCAGTTGCCTATGTATTCATACATATCTTTCCTGAATTGGAGCTTGCTCAAAGACATATCACATCACAATGGAAATTCATCCCATTTATCGAGCACCATGCTTATCTAGTTGCATTGCTCGGATTGATAGTATTCTATGGATTGGAAAGAGGGGCAAAACTTTCACGATCAAAACAGGACTTCCCTATCCGACACACTAAAACCACAACCAGTACAGGTGTTTTCTGGCTGCATATGACTTCCTTCGCGATCTACAATGCACTCATCAGCTACCTGCTGGTTCACAGAGAGGAACAGGATTTGTACGGATTGATCTTCTTTTCTATTGCGATGGGACTGCACTTCTTTGTGAACGACTATGCATTACGACAATTTCATAAAGACACATATCAAAAATATGGAAGATGGTTATTGAGTGCAGCGATCGTTGTGGGATGGACCATAGGACTCTCCATGAAGATCAGCGAAGCTATGACCGGAGTTCTTTTTGCATTCATCGCCGGCGGCGTGATCCTCAATGTATTAAAAGAAGAGCTCCCCGAAGAAAAGCAGAGCAGATTCTGGCCATTTGCACTTGGCGCTGGAGTCTATACTGTACTGCTTTTACTTTTATAAGAACAATGAAATTTATTGATTTTCGAGACGAAATAAGAAAAGAGCTGTGTAGAAATCCCGAAGGACTCACCTGGGCTGAACTTCGAGAGAAGCTTGATCTCCCCTATGAACGACCGTGTCCAGCATGGGTTCAGAGACTTGAAAAAGAAATCGATCTCACGTGTCGCAAAGGCTCCGGACGTGCACTTGTATAGATGATCTCAAATAAAAATTGATCAACACTCTTTTAGGATCATAAATAATAACAAAAAAGAAGGTCGAAAATGAAAAAAATTGTAATAACTCTCTTAATTTGTTTCCTGCTGGCTGGCGCAGGATGCTCAAAAAAACCTATGATATTCAATTTCTTAGAATATCCGCCCTATTGCTGGCAAGATTCCGAAGGACAGGCAAAGGGAATTTACATCGACATCATTGAAGAGGTAATTCATGATCGGATGGAAATACCTGTGGTATATCATGAATATTCATGGGATGTGGCTCAGCAATTAGTTAAAGACGGCATGGCGGATGCATTCATAACAGTCCCCACTCCTGAAAGAAGACTATACACCGACATCAGTAATGAACCACTCCTTTCTGATGTCTCTGTTATTTTTACT
>JAVCDK010000053.1 GCA_030765865.1 Candidatus Celaenobacter antarcticus
AAGATGGCGGATCTGGAGGTGGGAATGAAACTGCCCGGTATTGTAACGAATGTGACCGCGTTCGGCGCCTTCGTGGATATCGGGGTTCACCAGGACGGTCTCGTGCATATCAGCGCGCTGGCCGACAAGTTTGTCCGCAATCCCCATGATGTCATAAAGGTAAATCAGAAGGTCGAGGTAACGGTAATCGATGTTGATATGAAACGAAACCGCATCGCGCTCTCAATGCGTTCAAACCCGATGGAACCGCGCGGCAGACGGAACAAAGATACTACTCCCGGGAAAAAAACCGGCGGCAAATCTGTGCAGCGTGACGCAGCTGGAAAAACATCGGGAAACCCATTCACCGATGTCCTGAAAGGATGGAAAGTAAATTAGCTTAGGATCTGGAAATGGCCCCCCTTTAAAATTCAGGTTCATCCGATTTAAGTATACTTATTAAAAAAGTCTTCCTTCCTGAAGTCGATAGAATAAAAATTTCTTAAATATTGAAACTTTCTATTGTTATTAGTCATGATCCCTTGACACAAAACAATCTTTTCCCGTATATCTTTTACTGTAAATTGAAATACCTTATTGAGAAGGAGATTTAGATAATGATGACTTCAACAATGCAAAAAACATTTTATAAAGTCTCAGATTTTATTTCTTGGCAAAAGGCTGGCACCTTAACACTCACGCCTTATTTTCAAAGACGTTCTGTATGGAAACCTGGAGCTAAATCTTATTTGATTGATACTATTGTTCGTGGATTTCCTATACCGATAATATTTCTACGTGACAGTAGAACAGATTTAAAGATATTTGAACCAATGAGAGAGGTTATAGACGGGCAACAAAGACTGAGAACCGTTCTTAGTTATGTTGACCCCGGTTGTTTGAAGGATTTCAAACCTGATAGAGACGCTTTCGTAGTCAAAAGAACTCATAACAAAGAGATAGCAGGCAAAACATTCAGCGAGTTGGATAATGAATTGAAACGCACGATTTTGGATTATGAATTTAGCGTCCATGTCATGTCTTCTGGTGTTGATGACAGAGAGATTATTCAAATTTTCAGAAGAATGAATGCGACTAATTATATATTAACCAGGCAAGAGCACAGAAATGCACTTTTTTACGGCGAATTCAAGAGTTCTGCATATCAGCTGGCTGCTGAGCAACTAAGACGCTGGACAAACTGGAAGACATTCAATAAGGATAATATTTCGCGCATGGAAGAGGTTGAGCTTACTTCCGAATTATTAGTTATGATGATAGATGAAAAGATAAGCGGGAAAAGTTCAGCTAAGATCGATAATGCATATAAAAAATACGATGAGGAATTCCCGCAAAGAGATGAAATCGAAAACCGATATCGTACAGTTATGGATACCATAGATAATAATTTTGGACACGGATCTAATATAGCGTTTTTCAAAAAAACACTAGTATATACGTTTATTTCCATTATATATGATTATCAGTATCCTGAAAAACCACTTTCATTAAAGGTAACTCCAAGGAAGTTATCCCCTAATATAACTGCTGCTATAAAACTTTGTAGCGATAGAATTAAAGAGAGGACAGCACCAGAGGATGTGCTGAACGCTTCGGATCGACGAACAACTAACCCAAAAGAAAGGACAACTCTGTTTAATTATCTTAAAAAACGGATTGAAAATGCCTAGGAAAGCTAAAACCTTATCCATCAAATTCAATAAGCGAATACGTGAACTAAATACTATACGCTTAAAAATGGAAACTCTTTTTAGGCAGGGTATAATCGATCCCGTTGATGTTGAAGAAGTGTATGCGGGCATTTTTCTCGATATCTTTACTGAATTTGAAGCCCTTATAGATAATTTATTTTTTGGTCTTGTTGAAGGAGAGTTTTATTCAGTATCAAACAATGTTCAATGTAGAGTTGAAATAATTCCTAAATCAATGGTCCGTGATATTGTTTTTGCTGGAAAGAAATATTTGGATTGGTTGCCTTACACAGAACGTACAATTCCAAGGGCTAAAAGGTTTTTTAATAAGGGGATACCTTTTACGTTATTGGATGAACAGCAGGAATCCGATTTGAAAAACTACAATTTAATTAGAAATTCACTTGCACATAAAAGTGACAGCGCTACAACAAAATTTAAAAATGTCATCAGCGGACTACCTCTACTACCAAACGAAAAAACTCCAACGGGATATTTGAGAAGTATTGCACATCATAAGAAAACACAATATGAGATTGCCATTAAAAGCCTTCAATTTATGGCAGAAGTCCTTTGCGCATGATTTTATACCTAATTGCTTCTGGAGAGAGTCAAACTAAAAAACCATAGCTACCCCTTTCATTTCGAAATCAACAACAGATGAGGTTCAGGATACTATTTGTTTGTAGGTGGAGTGTGCAAAACTTGCCAGAGGATAGGCAAGATCATATCTGCTATGGATTTTCTGTGGTGTTCTTCCTGTAACAAACAAAACTCGAATTGGCTTGTTCGCAGTAGATTACTTTTGGTAATCAGTAAAGTGGTGTATTAATACTTTTTGGAATGAATGATGTGTGTTAAATTAAGTATCAGCTCAGCAAATCGCTACGCTCTGAATTATTATTTTCCTCAAATTATATAGGTAGGCTAATGCAATATTCTCAATGTGATCGCATTGAACGTCTCAGAGAAAGAATTGAAAATCGTAAGATTGGTGATGATGTATGTTTCTTCTGTGCTAATCATTATGAAAAATCCTCTATGTCAATGGAGCATGTATTTCCCAGATGGTTACTAGAAAAATTTAATATCTGGGATGATAAAATATTCTTATTAAACAAAACAACGATTAGTTACCGGCAGCTTTTAGTGCCTTGTTGTGTTCAATGTAATAACAAGCATCTATCTAAAATAGAGAGAGATGTTAAATTTGTGTCCGAAAATGGAGTCAAAGCTGTTGCCGATTTTAAACTAAGTCTCTTCCTTTGGTTATCGAAGATATGGTATGGCATGTTATATAAAGAGTTATTTCTTCCATATGATCGTTCTATTCATGAATTTGGGAACATCCTTGATGGTGAAATAATCAACCAATATTGTGATCACCTTGAGTTGATGCAAGCCGCAAGAGATGAAATAATCTTAAAGGATTTTGATCCTTTCAGCATTTTTGCATTTGAATGCCAAACAGTAGATACACCCTCACTAAATTATGATTATCTAGATGACGCCATTACAATGGTGTCAGCAATGAGAATGGGAAAGGTTGGCATAATTATAGTTTTTCAAGATGGAGGTGCGCAAAGAGGTTTTGCCGATGCCCTTTATAAGGAAGTTCCTTATCCCCTTCATCCATTCCAGTTCAGAGAAATCTGCTCTAAAATCATATACAAAGAATCTCTTCGTGATCGCACACCAAAACGAATGGCAATAGAGGCACCTGGCCAGATCCCACAATATTACCAACTACCTTTGTTAGGCCTCAGTTTGAAGCCGTATTATCGTACTTGGGAAATGGAACCATATGCAAAATATTTATCAGCTTATACAGGAATAGATATAAAAGATATTTACAAGCCACCTGATAAAATTCGCACATGGTTAGTAGATGGCAATAATCAACCTCTTTACATTCCATTCACAAACTAATTATTATTTTTATATACAAACCATATTCTGTTATTTTAACCGCAAATCAACAAAATATTTATTTGCCATATCTGTTTATTTGTAGGTGTGAGAGGGAACATCAAATGGATTGATTTAATCGATTGTTAGAATAAACGGCTCGTAGTTCAAGGGGTTCGCGCTTCCAACACGCAACCCAGCACTCTACTTTTTGCGAAATGGTTACAGCTCTCTGATCGCCTTCGTTTCGTACTCTCCGATGAATCCCTTGTCCGCGAAGCTGAAATAGTCGTCGTTCCCGATGATGATATGGTCGAAGAAGTT
>JAVCDK010000153.1 GCA_030765865.1 Candidatus Celaenobacter antarcticus
CCCAACTGGATCATACATCGCGAAAAAAAGCTGCAAATGAAGTAAAAAGCCGACTGAGACGGCTTCAGGATATAGAAGAAGAAGTGGAAAAAACCGAAGCTCGTATAGAGCACACTGAAAAAGACATAAATTCCTATGGGCGAGATTACGAAAAATTGCTTGAACTCTATGAGCAAAAGAAAGCGCTGCAGAATAAATTGGATGACCTGCTAAAAGAATGGGCTGATCTCGACGCCATTCAACAGGTAGATTAAGGAGTCATTTTGCCGATCATTACACTAGAGAATGTTGGAGAATTATCAAAGGAGCAAAAACAACTTTTGATTAAAAGATTGACAGTTGTTACAGCACAAATTACTGGAAAAAATGAGAAATATATCTATGTCCGTATAGACGAAGTTCCCCGTGAGAACTTTGGTATCGGTGGAAAGAGTTTATTATAAATGAAATTATCTAATCCACAAAACAATAGAAAGGATTAATATTCTGATGTTTGCAGATTCAGGACCTTTTTCTTACGCATTACTCCCCTTTCTGATATTTATATCACGCGTATTCGATGTATCTCTCGGAACACTGAGAATCATTTTTGTGAATAGGGGCATGAAATTCCTTGCACCTATCATCGGATTTTTTGAAGTACTTATCTGGCTGATCGTTATCGGGCAAATCATGCAAAATCTTACAAATGTAGCGAACTATATCGCATATGCCGGCGGCTTTGCGATGGGTAACTTCGTTGGTATTTTTCTTGAGCAAAAATTGGCAATGGGTATAGTGCTGGTCAGAATAATCACACTGAAGAATGCCAGAGAACTCATTGCTCATTTTCGCGGATTGGACTATCGCGTCACAAACGTCCCTGCTGAAGCTAATGCCGGCAAGGTGGAGATCATCTTTCTTCCTGTGAAAAGAAAAGACATTCGAAGCGTCATTACTGCGATCAAAAAATACAATGAGAACGCGCTCTATACTTTTGAGGACGTGCGCGTGATGAGCGAATGGGCTATTCCGAAAAAAGAAAAACGTCGAATATCTCCAAAACTCAAAGCATATCCCCGCCTTTTCAAATTTAAAAGAAAAGGTAAGTAATGCCCACACAAAAATACAAAGCCCTCATCTTTGATCTTGGGAATGTCATAATTGATATTTCACCCAAAAATACCTGTGATTACTGGGCTGAAATATGCGGAATAGATCCCAGGGAATTATATGTCGCCTTTCCGTTTGACGAAACTTATGCAAAATTTGAGAGAGGAGAGATCAGTCCCGATATCTTTAGAGCTCATGTGATGAAATGTCTGAAAATAGATTTAACTAAGCGCAATTTTGATGAAGGATGGGAACAAATACTCATACAACTTCGAAGGAATATTCCCGAAATGTTGCAGGATCTCAGCAAATCATACAGAATTGTAGCCCTTTCCAATACCAATGAAATCCATGTGCCGATGTGGCTTGAAATGTGCAAGCCCATTCTCCCCTATTTTGAAAAAATATTCCCATCAAACGAAATAGGTTATCGGAAACCAGAGCATAACGCTTACCGATTTGTTCTTGACTACTTGCAACTTTCACCCGAGGAAATAGTATTTCTGGATGACAACCACGAAAACATTCTTGCTGCGGAAAAAGTAGGAATGAAAGTAGTTCAAGTTGAAAGCTATTATCAAATGATGAAAAAGCTAAAAAAAATCGGGATTATGTAATAAGGATCAATTGTATATCACAGACATTTGTGCCCGTCAAACCGGTCTTGAACAAATACCCACAAGCATCAAAGAAAGTATAAGAATCATTTCGGGAAAGATACTCATCCATTGGAAGATCCATCATTCTTGCTGTTTGTAATATCTCATAGGACGCAAATGCTCCTGCCGCATCAGTGGGTCCGTCATCTCCGTCCGTACCGGCAGAAAGAAAATAAATACCTTCGGCTCGTGTTCCGAATTTTTTCATCTCATCCAGAAAAGCAAGCGCCATTTCCTGGTTCCTTCCGCCCTTTCCTTTTCCGCGAATCGTGACAGTCGTTTCACCACCACAAATGAAAAGAATTGGTTTATCAACAGACATATCTTGTTTAAACTCTAAAGCTTCATGAAACAGTCTCCGCCCAACTTCTAGTGCTTCTCCTTTCAGCCAATCAAAATTTCTTTCTACATAAAATCCGAGTGAATGCGCCATTTCCTCTACAGCATCCAGGGCAATTGCATTATTCCCAATAATGACATTTTCGGTCTTATCAAAAACAATCTTGTTGGTTTTGGGTGTATCCATAATTTTGTCATCCGCTCCCCACTGAATGATTCTCATAACATTTTCCGGAATTTTTTTAACCAGATCATATTTTTCGATTATCCAGAGCATATCTTCAAAAGAGGTCTCATCAAAGGTTGTCAACCCCGAACCTATCACGCTGATGCGGTCGAGTTCATCGTCGGAAAGAATAAAATTAAGCGCAGTTGCAGGATACATCCACGCAGAAAGATATCCGCCCTTTATCATTGAAATGTGCTTGCGTACACAGTTGATCTCATCAATCGAAGCACCGCTTCGTATAAGTGCAGTATGGGTAGCAATAACATCTTCAAGCGTAAGCGAAATAGTGACATTATCGACTTTATCAATACGGGGAACTTCAATCAATGCCGAAGCACCTCCGGAGATGAGTGATATAAAAAGTGTTTTTTCATTTGCTCGATGCGCTTTGACCTGCAGCGCAATACCACATTCGACACTCCATTTATCTGGCAAAGGGTGACCGGCATCCAGAATATGGATCATGCCAAGATGAGGATAATGTACATATTTTGTGACAACCAACCCGCTGCTTATTCGATCTCCTAAAATATCATTTATGCCTACTGCCATCCGCTCGCTTGCTTTTCCTGCTCCAATAACAAGTATCTCATCAAATTTTTCAAGATTGATCAAGGTAAAATCAGTTTGTTTTCGCAGAATAAGCGTGTTTTTTTCCAACCTGAGATGATCTTGAATAAGATCATACGGATCAACCGCCTGGACTCCTGCGTAAAACAGGTCTTTCAGAATTTCATAGTAGTTATCCTTCTTCATAAAACCACTCCGAAGCTGGCTAATTCACTTATCAACTGGTCATGATCCTTGAATACGATCCCTTTTATACCACAACGATGCGCCACGTCTATATTTTTTTTTCTGTCATCTATGAAAAGACAGGAATCAGATGAAATGTTCAAATCAGTAAGAAGCTCCTGAAAATTATGCATATCATTTTTAAGATGTCCTGTTTGAAAGGAATAAATTCGCTTAGAAAAACATGTAAGGAATCCATGATATTCTTCAATATATTCTATCCATTCCCGAGCATGATCGCTGAGGAGTATTAATAAATATCCTTTTGAAAGTTCTGCGACAAGCTCATCCATCTCTCTAATTATATTATGGAAATTATTTCTGATTATCTTTTTTAGTTCTTTTGTCGAGCAATTCCATTTCTCCTTCGCAATGATACTCTTGAGATACTTTTCTTCCGTGATCTCATTCTTGCAGAGCGCTCTCAGATGCTCTCCTCCAAATTTATTAAGCAAGTTATCACACTGCATCCCGAGCAGTTCACAAAGCTTATCATCGATGCCGACCAGCCCCCGAATAAGCACCTCTGAAAGATCAAAGATGAGATGGGTAATTTTATTTTGCATATATACCTAACTCGGTTAAATCCCAGTTAAATAGAGAAAAATGATTTAACGGGATGAACCGAAACCAAAAAGCTTGCTACAAAGACACGGAACCACAAAGTTCACTAAGTTTTTTCTCTCATCTTTGTGTTCTTCGTACCTAGGTGTCTTCGTGGCAAATTTTCATCCAGTTTTCTTTTTTTTGCCCAAAAGTACACAGATATTAAAAAGTTAGATA
>JAVCDK010000009.1 GCA_030765865.1 Candidatus Celaenobacter antarcticus
TGATAGAATAGGCATAACAAGCAGCTCCTCAAGCCAGTTTTCGTCAAATATAACTTGAATCTACGATTCAACTGATTGACTTTTGAACGTTGATCATAGAAGGCTCGTGGCAGCTGCGAAACATTAGACGAAAAACTAAGGAGATTTTATTTCATGAGAGCAGAGTTTCAAATATTAGTAATTCCATATAAAATAGTAACCGGCAAAGCTAAATTTGTAATATTTAAAAGAAAAGATATGTGTGTTTGGCAATTTATTGCAGGTGGGGGAGAATTTTCAGAAACACCAATTGAAGCTGCAAAGCGTGAGACATTTGAGGAGTCTGGTATAAAAAAATCACCATTCTTTAAACTCGATACGGTAACAATGATTCCTGTAAGTTGCTTCAAGGATCATCAGAACAAACCTGGTCTATATGTTATTCCCGAGTATTGTTTTGCAGTAGAATTATCAACGATAGAAATAAATTTATCAAATGAGCATTCTGAGTATTTATTAGTTGATTATGATACTGCAATAGAACATATTCGCTATGATAGCAATAAGACTGCGATATGGGAATTAAATGAGAGAATAAAAAATGATGATCTTAACGCACCTGAGTTCATCGCCTAACAAGCGTGTCGGCAGTTTGGTCTCGCGGTGCTTTTTGCCTGATCCGCCAGCTGGCGGATTCAGGGTTTGGATTGTTCGCTCAAGACGGAATCTTTCCGATCCCGCCGCACACGCAGAACATTATCGGTAAGATCATTAAAATATATAGATTTTGGAAGTAAAAAAAATAATTATTTATACCGTCTCTAAACTGTTTTCGTTTCGTATAAATTGGATATTTCACAGGATTAATGAAGCAAGAATTATTTTTAGACAAACTGTAAATTTCATACAAAAAAATTTAATTCAATCATAAAACATAAAAAAAATTCTTGACTTAAAAAACTCCAATCCAATTTTTAGAACCAGTATTCTAATTCTAAAAAGGAGAAGTAATAAATATGAATTTAAATCCTGAATCATTAAAGATAAGTAAACCAAAGCAAGCTCGCAGTAAAAAGACAATGGAAAACATCTTAGATACTGCCCAACAGATGCTGATCGACAGAACCTTTGATAAAGCCAGCATTCAGGAAATTGTTAAAAAAGCAAATTCATCTGTAGGATCTTTTTATTCTCTTTTCAAAACCAAAAATAACCTATTAGAATGTTTACTTGATCGCTACCAGGATTGGTTAATTGAGATAGTTCAAGAATATAGTAAACAAGATCTTCCTAAGGATATAGTTAGTCGTGCTACACTTTTCATCAAAGAATACATTAAAGTTAACCAACAAGAAAGCGGAATGTTACGAGCAAGATATATTTATAATGTTACAAAATTGAAATCAATTCCTGAAACTCGATTAAAAAAAAATGAACTGTATCAGCAAGAAATAGAACGTTTATTTGAACCATGTATGCACGAAATAAATCACCCCAATCCTAAAAAAGCCCTAACTTTCATACTAATCTTACTTGATATTTTTATTGGAGAAAAAATCATCTTTGAAGAAGTTTCCAATAAGAACAAAGATGCCTTAAATCATCAGGAATTGCACGATGAGTGTTTACGTCTTTTTTTAAACTATTTAGAAATCAATTATGAAAAGGAATAATATAAATGAAAAAAATTAAAGAGATCTTTCAAAAGCGTCCTGTATTAATGTTTTGGATTTTAGCTATTCTGCTGGCTACTGCCTTGATTCCTGTTGCTATAATCATTTTTACGAAGTTTCCTGATTTTGGCAAAGATATCGATGTCGTAACTGATGGTAAAGGATACAACACCAACATTCTTTATTCGCTCCCGATTGCCTTAAAAGTGTCAGGAGGAGTCTGGTTTGCTTTCATTTTGCTGGCCTGGCCTGCTACAGCTTCAGTTTCGGGAATTATCTCGTCCTTCATCCTGAAACAAAAAGCAGGAATAAAAGAATTATTTAAGAAATTCAGATTCTGGGCACCGGAATTATCCGCAAAAAAAGGGATTAAGATTTGGTTACAGGCAATTTTACTGGCTGTTAGCATCAATGTTGTGTTTTCAATTCTGAGAAATTATATCAGTGATGTGGGGCCACAAGAATTTTTCAAGATCAATACTGTTTATACCGTATGGGAAATAATCTTCATTTTCATAACAAGTCTATTTTTCGATGGTGGCGGATTAATGGAAGAGATCGGTTGGCGAGGTTTTGCGCTCCCCCGCTTGCAAATGAAATTCACTCCTCTAAATTCCAGCATAATCTTGGGAGTTATGTGGTCATTGTGGCATATTCCGGTAAAAATAGATGTATTGATTTCTAGTCCCTTGTCATATTTCTTCAGTTTTTATTTCATCTTCACCCTCGTCTGCATACTGTATTCTATTGTCATCACATATTTTTATAATCGTTTGGGAGGCAGCATTCTCATCGGTGTGGCTTTTCACGGTTTGATGAATGATTCGACTGGACTAAAAACAATCTTTAATGCAGATTCTCTGGTAATCAATGATTTCGTCGATACAGGACTTTTAGCAATCATTTTTATGGCAGTTGTTTTTGTGATCCTTTATAAAGAGGGCCCGATGTTAGGTAAAAGGGAAACTAAATAATTGTAATATCCTAACGATAACAAAAGCCTCCACAACGCTTTCGCTAACGTGGCAGGCAGTTCACATTAGGCGCAATTGTGCTTAACATAGTATCCTCGATGAATTCGTAACAGATCTTTACAATATATTCTACGAAACTTGAGAAAAATATTCTCCGATCACGTTTTCAGTTTTTTCTTCTTTGCTGCCGGGAAGAGAATATTATTAAGTATTAACCTATAGCCCGGTGAATTCTTATGTAATTCAAGAAGTGTGGGGGGATCGCCGATTCTATGCTGGTAATCCTCAGGATCGTGTCCTCCATAAAAAGTGAATGTTCCTCTGCCGAAATTTCCATGAAGATATTTAACCTCATCCAGCCCCTCAACTTCCCCGAGAACAAGAACACTATTTTTTACAAATTCCTTGTGATATGAAGTGGTCTGACCGAGAAAGCCGTTCACTACATTTACGTGGCACTGTGTGAGCATTGTGGGAACGGGATCATACTTTGCTGAAAATTGGAACAGCGTAAAATAATCTGCTTCGGCTCCTCTTATTTGTGCATAGTTACTTGCATCAATGCTTGAGAATTCATATTCATAAGGATTCTTAACAAGAGAAAAGTTTTCAAAAGCAAATGTTCTTTCAAAATCGAGCTTTTGCTCGGCTTGCGGGTCCATAGGATCACCGTCAAAAGGCACATCGCAAATATCCACACCATAAGCTGCCTGGGCAATGTCATACGTGTCTGTTGCTGCACACATTGCAAAGAGAAATCCCCCATTGCGGACATATTCCCGGATCATCTGCACAACTGCCTGTTTGAGCTGCCATACCTTGTCGAATCCAAGTTTGTGAGCAAGCTCTTCATCGATCTGCTGTATCTCCTTGTACCAGTTTGTGCTATGAAATCCCGCATAGAATTTTCCGAACTGACCGGTGAAATCTTCATGATGAAGATGAAGCCAATCATAATCTTCGAGTTTGCCCTGAAGTACTTCTGCATCATAAACTGTATCATAGGGAATCTCAGCATAAGTCAGCGCGAGCGTGACCGCATCGTCCCATGGCTCACCGGCAAAACCTTTCAGTTGTCCTGCCTTGCTCTCCGGGAGTGTGTACACTGCGATTTTCGGAGCTTTTTCAAGATAAACGATGTCCATATTGGATTTTTCGATTGTCTGCTCTATAGCAAGATAATCCATTGGAGAAATGTGATCGTAGGAAA
>JAVCDK010000165.1 GCA_030765865.1 Candidatus Celaenobacter antarcticus
CTTTCTTGAGAACTATACTTTTTGTTACTGTTAATCCTGGGGAATATGCTTGAGCCATTCTAACCTCCTATTCTCTTTCTTCGGGATAAACTTTAAATTCTTTCATCCACTTCTTAAGTAATGGTACACGTTTAGCAGCTTCAACCGGTAAGTTAAAGGGCTGTCTTCCTCGTGTATCAAGAACTATTCCAACTACACCACCGTGCAGATCACAATCCATTTCCTGACCTTTACCTTCACCAATATTCAATCCTCTACCTGGTTTTAACGTAGCTTTTGCCACTTCACCTACACCGCAGGGTAGGAGCCTTACTTCACCAAAGGGAATATTCTCTTCAAATGTTTTTCCATTTGGTAGTTTGATCTTGGCATGAAGAGCAATTTTGCCTTGTTTCATTGCACCTACTGGAGCCACACAACTTCCCAGATAAATAAGACAGTCTTTTTCAAATACTTCTGTAGCTGCTTTTTCACTGATCTCTGCTAATACACCAAGTTGGGGCATCATGAAGATACTGTCAACAGCAAGCCTGGTAATTCCTTCCGGCAGGAAGGAATCGATCAACATCATTACTGACTGATTTCTGCGAGGAGCATGTGACATTACACCACCGGAACCGACCAGAAGATCAAGAGTCATCAGGTTTACAATACTCGCTCCGGATGCAGTCTGAGCAAAAGCATCAGCGATCTCACGTTTCTTTTGTCCACCTTTTAGTCCCGCAGCAAATTCTTTATGCTGGATAAAAGCGTATCTCAGAGCTTCTTTGGCAATTGCCTGCTCCAGGATAAGTTCTTCCAGTTTTTGCGGGATAGTAGTTGGACGGATCATTTTATTTTTTATCATATTCAGCAATTCAGATTCATCAATATCAAATGGAACCCAGCGCAGGATGTTTTGTAATCCGGCAGTTGCCAGCACATTAGAAATACTATAACTCATTCCCAGGTTAGCACTCACCGTTCTGTTAAATACCTTATGTTCAGTGAATACTGAAAAAACATCGGTAGTTGCTCCACCAATATCAACACCCAGAACTTCAATATCATTGATCTTAGCAATAGTCTGCATAATATTTCCCACTGCAGCCGGAGTCGGCATAATAGGAATATTCACAAGTTTGCCATCGATAGGACCTTTTGTCCAGCCCATAAGTTTATTATATCCAGGAGCTTGTGCCATCACGTGTTCCATAAAAAGATCATGGATCTTATCTCTGGCAGGACCCAGATTTTCTCTGTCTAGAGTGGGACGTAGATTTTCGGTAATTATAAGGTCAGTTTTATTTCCAAGTGTCTCTTTGATAATATCTTGAGCTGAAGTATTTCCAGCATAGATAACCGGAAGTTTGTAGCTTGAACCAAGACGGGGTTTGGGATCTGCAGCGCCAACAAGTTCTGCCAGTTCGGCCACGTGTTTGGTAGTTCCACCATCCACACCACCAGCCATAAGTATCATATCGGGTCTTAATTGTCGTATCCTTTCGATCTTTTCATAATTAGCACGCTTATCGTTACTGGCGATCAAGTCCATTACAATTGCACCTGCACCTAAGGCAGCACGTTCTGCACTCTCTCCGGTCATCTTGGCAACAACGCCTGTAACCATCATTTGCAGTCCTCCACCGGCACTACTGGTAGAGACATAAGCATCCACGCCTTCACCCTCTTTTTCTGTAAGCCAGATTGCCTCATCTTTGATAAACTTGATGCTGTCGTCGTTATATTTCAAACGTGCAAGTTCTTCTAATTCTGTAACGGCATTCACGACACCTCTTGTTACATCGTTTAATGGTTTTTCCACTGTTGTGGGAGCTTCACCACGAACTGTTTGCCGGTATTCACCATCGACATACTCAATAAGGATTGATTTTGTTGTTGTGCTTCCGCAGTCAGTAGCGATTATCCTCTTAAGCTTCTGAGTATTGCCCATATTTTCCTCCATTATAAAATTTATTCTAATTTTTTTTCTTAAATTTAAAGAACTGTTTTATCTTATTATTTCTTCTTTTACGTTTAAGTCTTTTCTCTTTACGTTCTTCACGATACATTTCAACATCAATTTCGTCAATACGTTTTATTAGAAGTCCAACATAATTTTCATTTTCCAAAAGAACAGCAAATTCCTGATACTCTTTTGCATTGAAAATAATTTCTGCAAAAGGTGCTAAAAAGTGCATTAACTGACTGCCGATACGAGCAAGAGGGCGTAAAGATTCAATAGTCATTATCGCTGGTGCTGCCATCCTTTTTTTTGCGATGAATTTCGATAATCTATCTATGAGTTCAATTGCTCTTTCTTCGCTTATTTCTAGAATCATCTGATTTCCCGGCATCTATTTTTATTTTCGGTAAGAAATCTTTTGGCACTTTCTATTGTCAAGTCATAGATTGAGCTAATGTTTTTATTTATAAGAAGTTTAGTAAGCTTACGTAAATTTAGAATGATAAGGAGAGTAAATTGAGATCAGGTCTTTTTCAATATCAGCTGGGACCAGACCAGTAATATTTTTATGTTCACCGATCATTTTTCTTATCATTGTAGAAGAGATGTCAATCGGTTTCATTTTCATAAAATGGAATTTGTCGATATATCCCAATTCATGCGTATTTAATTTATCGAAACCCGGACGATGAGCGACGATAAATTCAATGTTATCCAGAAGCCATTTATAATCGTACCATTTCTTTAATTCATAAATAATGTCACTACCGGTAATAAAATAAAATTTATCATGCGGGAACATTTTGTTTAATCGCAGTACCAGAAGCTTAGTGTAACTTGGTGCTTCAGATTCCATATCAAGATGGGATATCTCAAAAGATGGATAGGGCGAGATCGCTTTTTTTGTTAGTTCGTATCTCATCTCTATCGGTGGAACGTCACTATGATCTTTAAACGGATGATTGCCGGAAGGAAGAAATAATACTTTATCTAAATGGAAAAAATCAAGGGCGGCTTTTGCCAATTCGATGTGACCATTATGCACCGGATTGAAAGAGCCGCCCAATAATCCAACTTTCATTATTTGATCTTTTCTAATTCTGCTGTTATTTGTTCCGCTTCTTCTGTTTGAGGATAACGATTGATAAGTCGTTGTCCCGTGAGTTGTGCATTATTAAAGTCCATTCTCTCTAGATATATTTTAGCAGCATAATAGAGAGACATCCGGTCAGGTTCATTAATATTTCCCAGTTCGATGATCTCATTAAAATACATCATAGCGCCACTATAATCAAATAATTTATAATAAGCATAACCATTATAATATTTTTTCATCAGCAGTTTATATCTGCATTTCTGTATATAGTCAATTGCTTCTGTTTTAAGATTATCGAAGGGAAATTTTTCAATGAATGTTTCAAAAGCAGCAATTGCTTTTCGGGTCTCATTCTGTGTGTAATGCGGATTTAATGATTCATTGTAATAGCATACACCAAGTTGGAAATAGGCTCTTCCAATATCTTTATAGTCAGCAAAAAGGCGAATCAATTCTTCATATTCAAATCTTGCTTCGGTGAACTTATTTTGTTTAAAATAACAATCTGCTAATTTCATTTGTGCTGCAGGTGTATACACAGAATTACGTTCAAAAACTACTTCAGTATAATATGGAATTGCCTTATTGTATTTTTCTTTTTCAAAAAGATTATCTGCAATTTCCATCTTTTTTTCCACTGGCATAGTTTTTGATATTTTATTACTGCTGCATCCAAACAGGATTAATAGAATAATGATCAGGCTTAATGTTTTTTTCACAATTTACTCCAGTTTAGGCATTCTC
>JAVCDK010000136.1 GCA_030765865.1 Candidatus Celaenobacter antarcticus
AAATCAATGAATTAAAGCCAATTTCTTATCATAAAACCATAATTCCTGAAATAAAAAACGAAAAAAAGTAAATCTAAACCGAATATTATAAAATCATAACTAAAATTCCTTTATGGAATTTCCTGGATTACTTTTTCTTGACACTTTATCTTTATCTCATTCCAATATCTTTTGATTGAAACTTAATTAGGCTCCCCGCCTGATTATTCAATCCAACTTGTAGAATTTGAAAGGTTCGGTTTTCCGGACCTTTCTCTTTTTAAACTTTCCAACCTTTTATCGCGGCGTAATGTAATGAAGACGGATCTAACTTTCAAACTTTCAAACATAATAAAAAATGCTCCACGCTGCCTAACCGTTCAGCAGTTCCGCATTTTAAGTCGCTCGGTCGGAAAGAAAGGGTATGTGCTAAACTTTTAGTTCTTTATCTCTTTTTATACATCGCACTCTTTGCCCCCTTTCCCCCTTTTCCCCAGACCCCTTTTACACCCCTTTTAACACCCCCACTGCTTCGTCACCCCGCTCTTGCCATCAGAATTTATTCATAAATTATACATTACATTCCGCTTGGTGCAATCTGCAAAAAGCACAGAATACACCAGCGGAAATCCATTATTGTTTTATCTATCTTTTTGCTCATATCGTACTAATATCATGTTCGTTTCTCTACGTTACACTTCACAGCATATTTCGTACCATACTTCGCATTATATTTTATATAATTGTTTTCTTATCCTTCCTTCTGATGTCAATTCACACCCATTTATGTTCGCAAGCTCACAGCGGGATGCTCCTCAGCTAAGCGGTATTAGGGGAAGACTGGGGAAAGATTAGGGGGAAAAATAGGGGGCTTCGGCTGTCCCATTCACCCCTCTTATCCCCTCTGCACCAGCACGTGCTCTAAATATTGTTTTAGTATTTCTTTCAAAATACCTTTCTTCCCTACCTCACTCCCTGTCGCGTCGTAGCTCCGCGAAGACGGACAATCCACCCACCTTGAAATTGTTATCTCGTTCCCAAGTTAAACTTAGCGAATTAGGATTGTGTTGGGTTAATCTTTATAAATCATCAGCCTTTATTCGTTATTCCTCAACCTTATCCCTATATTCGCTTCGCTCGATAGACCCTCTCCTAAGCCAGGAGACGGAAACAAAGAAATTTCAAATGACATCACGAGTCGGTCGTGAAGGGAACGACTCGGGAGGGAATGAATATCCAATAACCAACCCGCCTTCGCTATTGCTATGGCGTGGCAAGCAAAAGGAATATCCAATGATGAAGTAGGGGGGCACTTCTCAAATCATCAGCGAAGGATAGTTTAGTTCACCCGACTCATTTTTTCAAGCTGAGTCGTGTTCAGGGATTACTTTAAAAAAAATTATCATTCGTTAATCTATATTCGAAATTCTTACTTTTGTGAATGATGAATGTCGAACACCGATTGTTGATTTCAGATTTTCAAGCTCCCCATCCTAAATCCAATTTCAAATTTCCAGTTTCAAGTCTCAACTTCCGTCCTCATACCAGTTTACACCTAGTTTTTACTTGTCCTTTGCCGTGAGAGCTTGTACAAATTCCTGGGTAGTTCTGACAACCCTTTTTGCGAGGGAATCATTCAAAGAAGCACATATCTTAGCACAGATCGATATATCATCCTTTAAAAATTGCAGAAGTTCATAATAGGGGAAACGTGATATCTCGACATCTTCAAGAGCTTTCACATAAGCAGTTCGCTGAACAGGAATAATGAAATTTATCTCCCCAAAGGTTTCACCCGTGAATAGAGTTGTTATATACTTCTCGTTTTTGTCTTCATCAATAAAGCAAATAGAGACCGATCCCTTTTTTATCACAAAAATATCACGATTCTTATCTCGTTCTTCCAGAATAAAAGAGCCGGATGTATAGGACTCCTTTTTTGCGATCTTCTCTACTTGTTTTAGTTCCTGAGCATTGAGATATTTAAGGAGTTCGTTGTCATTCTCTCTAATGAAAATATTCATCTAAGATATAAGATATAGGTTAAAAAGGGGGGATTGAGAGTGACCGCAATCCCCGTTAAATATTTATTTAAAACTATTTACGATCTGGGCGGATAGTTTATTTAATTCCTGCACTTGAAGTTTTGAATAGGTTTGATCTTCGGAGGAATAAATAATATCTTTGATCTTGCTCACATCCATGATCGAATTCTGGTAATATTGCTCAGCCAGTAATTCCTGGTCGGAAATATTCGGAAGATCATGCAGAAGGGCATTTACGACAGATTTGTTCGCAAGTATAGACGTGATCTGTGAGCCGATAAAATTATTCATGATAAGAAAGGATGCATTTTCCAAACCTCGGATCCATCCACCAAACTGGATAAGAATAACAGAATCAAAATTCTCAAGATTATAAAGCTCGTCAGTTACATCGCTTTCATATTCTTCGATCTTGGTTTCCACCTTTTCCCAGTCATGAGCGTCAAGCAGGATCTTAAGCGAATCTGACAGCTTGAGAAATTCCTCGCTGACATTCAGTATCTCGGCATAATTTACAAGTTCTTTGGTGATATCAAGCAAGGTGTCTTTATTCTTGGCTTTTACTGCAATGAGCGCATCTGCGACGTCTGCACCCAGATCAAAAGCAACTTTGGGGATTGTTTTAGGTTCGGGTTTCACCCTATTCTTCAACACACTATTAAAGTTTACGTCTTCAAGTGTCGCCAGGTCATCCAGGATCATGGAAAAGGGAACATGCTGAGTGTGGTAGATCTTCACGATCACTTCGCCTTCGGACTGCTCCTGCTTCGGCGCTTTCTCTTTTTTTGCACAGCCGATTATTGCAACAAGCACAATGAGCACTAAACAAATTAATTTTTTCATTCGTCCTCCAAAATCAAACAATGAAATTATTGGCTTCTTTTTATAAAATGAAAATATTGAAAAAATACTGTCAACAATTCTATAGAAATGTATCAGTTATTTGAATTTGAACCTGATGATAATATAAGTTAGAATATTGATCAGAAAGCCATAAAGAAATGCGATTACAACATTTACATTATATGTATTATAATTTTTTCCAAAGATTATTTTTTTGCTGCTCAGGAAATAATTTTTGGGATTATTAAGGAATCTTCCGTCAATCCGGGAAACAGCAATATTGATGTCTTCGTTAACATATCTGTCGGGATCGTTGTTGATCAGGAGTTTGGTTTTTTTGTTACGTACTTCCTTTATTTCTTTATTGAATTCGGAAAAGGAAATTTCCTTATTTGATTTTTGCTGAAAAAGTACATCCTCACGACTATTGAGGTTTGAGAGCTTTCTTTTGTAGAAATTCAATTTTGTTTGAGCAGTAAACAGCCCCTCGAATAGCCATCGGGAAGGCATGATATTACAGAATTCCGGTATGACTGATTCAGGATTCACTTTGACGCTGCGGTTCATTTTTTCGAATTCAATAACAGCACCGGCAAAAATCATCTGTGGAATAAATACAATTGGAAGGATGTTGACCATTGCCTTCCTGTCTTTTATTACTGCTGACGCGAGGAGTCCAATCGAAAAACCAATAAAAGCTGAAAGGAGCAGGTAACCCACATATACAAAAAACACCCCGCGGATTTCAAGGATAACACTGGAAACTGCAAAATAGATCACTGCCTGGAACAAGGCAAAAATTCCGAGTGTGAGATTTTTTACCAGGAGGAAAAGACTGCATTTGATGCGTAATTTTTTCTCGCGTATCAGGATGCGTTTTTCGGAAAATATCTCATCCAGACTGTTTGAAAGTCC
>JAVCDK010000069.1 GCA_030765865.1 Candidatus Celaenobacter antarcticus
CTACAGAAAAAGACATAACCTTTGATAAAATGCTTATTGCCTCTCTTATATTAACAAAGAAATTCTCCGCATACCATGGTCAGTATGTCGGGATAATGATCCCAACCTCTGCCGGATGTATGCTTTCAATAATCAGTTCATTAATGTGTGGGAAAATACCCGTCATGATAAATTATTCGACAGGCGCCGCAAATAACTGTGTGTTTGCCCAGGAAAAATGCAGTTTTAAGACGATCATTACGAGTAAAAAACTTTGTGAAAAACTCAATATAAAATTTGTGCCCGGCATGGTCTACCTTGAAGATATCATGGCATCTTTAACAACCGGAGACAAGCTGAAGGCAGCCCTTCGCTCCAAACTTCCAACGGGCATGCTTCAGAACTCTATTCATCATGGAGACGAAGATGAGACTTCAGTCATTCTTTTTACAAGCGGAAGTGAAAAAGATCCAAAGGCAGTACAGCTCACCCACAAAAATATCTTTCACAACATCAAAGCGTGTACCGAAGTTTTTGAATTTACCCATGAAGACATCTTTTTAGGAAATCTCCCCCTGTTCCACGTATTTGGGCTAACGACCAATTTCTGGATACCTCTTTTTGTTGGTTCTGCGATCGTTGCTCATGCAAATCCGCTTGAATATAATAATATAATTAATTCAATCAAAAAATATAAAATTACCATCATGATTGGCACTCCTTCCTTCTTCTATGGGTACCTGAAACGTTCTCAACCCGGAGATTTCTCTTCAGTAAGAATTGCAGTTGCTGGCGCTGACAAACTCACTGTTCATTTGCGCGAGGGATATAAAAAACACCACGACATCGAACTCCTTGAAGGATACGGCACCACAGAAACAAGTCCACTTATTTCTGTTAATGCAAAGGAGGCGAACAAGCCTGGCAGCATCGGAAAACCCTCTCCAGGAGTTAAGGTCAAAATTATTGACAGAGAAACTGATGAAGAACTCCCTCGTGGCAAAGAAGGAAAGATCGTTGTGAAGGGTGACAATGTAATGAAGGGCTATTATGGAGATCTTGAAGAAACCTCTCTCCGTATCCATAATGGCTGGTACGATACAGGTGATATGGGCATCATGGATGGGGACGGATTCCTCTGGCATCGTGGACGACTGCGCAGATTTGTAAAGATCGGCGGCGAGATGGTCTCTCTGGTAAAGGTCGAAGATGTTCTTAATAAATTGCTGCCTGACAATGTTATCTGCTGTGTCGTGGATGTTCCTAATCCCACAAAGGGCGCAGATATCGTCGCAGCTCTCACTACCGCTGAAGTCGATTTCAAAAAAATCAAAAAACAAATGGCAAAGGATCTTCCTTCCATAGCCATACCAAAAGATTTCCACGTTATAGAGGACATTCCAATGATGGGAACCGGTAAAGTTAATTTCCGTGAAGTAGAGCGGATCTGCCGAGATTACCTCGGAAACGGCAAAAAACACAAATCATAATGCAAAGGATGGAGACAAACTGAATGGCTAAACCTAGAGATAAAAAAACTGACAGAAAAGGTTTGAAGAAAAAGAAATCCGTACTGCGTGAATGGATCGAAGCGATCATCTTTGCAGGCATTGCCGCAATTATCATTCGGACTTTTCTCATAGAGACCTTCCTCATTCCATCTGAATCTATGGAAAGTACTTTTCTAAAAGGCGATCAGCTTATAGCAAATAAATTTGTTTACTGGTTTAGAGAACCAAAGCAGTTCGAACCCATTATTTTCAAATTCCCTCAAGATCCCTACAACCCTGAACCTGCAGAAAGATATGCTAAACTCATTCGACCTATCTACTGGGATAAGAAAAACTTCTTCTTCAAATTCTACAAGCGTAGAGATTTTATCAAACGTCTCATTGGCGTACCTGGTGACACATTACAACTCATAGATAAAAATTTGTATATTAACGGGAAGCATATTAAAGAGAATTACGCTCAGCATACCGATTTCAGAATCATTCCACGCGAGCAGGGGCGCCTATATATTAATAATGATTTCATGGGAAGCAGGGATAATTTCGGACCCATTATTGTGCCGGACAGCAGCTATTTTGTCATGGGTGATAATCGGGATAACAGTAATGACTCCCGCTACTGGGGATTCCTTGAAAGGGAATATATAAAAGGTGTTCCCATGATCATTTACTGGTCAATGGGAGATCATCATAAGATCAGGTGGAGCAGAATACTCAAGATCCCGAAATAACAGTATCGTATCAAAAGCTTGCTCGCAAAGTGAAAGAAATTTCTCTCTATATACACATTCCCTTCTGCACAAGGAAATGTAATTATTGTAATTTTTACTCTATTACATATGATGCAAAACTGGCTGAAAACTATATCCGATCACTTACAAAAGAAATATCACAATATAAAAATAAAAACTATGCTTTAACCTCTATCTACATAGGTGGAGGAACTCCTTCTCTTCTGTCTTTCCCGCTTCTCTTCTCGCTTTTTTCTGGTATCAATGACACTTTTTCTATTTCTCCAAACATTGAAGTAACTATCGAAGCAAATCCGGCATCTATCACAAAAGACGCATCACGTTATTGGAATATTCTTGGTATAAACCGCGTGAGCATGGGCGTGCAATCTTTTAATGACAATGAACTGAAAATTCTTGGAAGGATTCATTCCGAAAAAGATATCCAACCAGCATTCGAAATTGTGAGAGATCATTGCACTGAAAACATTTCTCTCGACTTGATGTATGGAATCCCTGTGCAAACACATGGCACACTGATGAAAAGTTTGCAAAGAGCTATCGAGCTGGAGCCAAAGCACATATCATCCTACTGCCTGTCTCTGGAAAAGGGGACACCACTTTTTGATGCACGGGCTCATTATACGTTTCCTTCTGAAGATATTCAAAAAGAGATGTATTATTCGATGTTATCATTTCTTGAAGATAATTGTTTTCATCAGTATGAAATATCCAATTTTTCGAATAAAGGATATGAATCTCAGCATAATATTTCATATTGGAAGGGAAAGGAATATATAGGATGCGGGGCAGCAGCGCATTCATTTTATGACATGACCCGCAAAGAAAATATTTCGGATGTACAACGCTACATCAACAACATGCAAAACGAGCAGTCTGTATGCAAAAGCTCAAAATTGATTTCGAAGAGAGAATACATCTCTGATATGATTTTTCTTGGTCTTCGCATGACAAAAGGTGTGCCCCTGTCTTATCTTAAAAAGGAACTTGGTTTTGATGTAATTATCGAATATTCTGATATAATAGACAAGTACTCGAAGCTCGGATATTTGACAGTTGAGAATGATCATCTGAAACTAACAAAAAAGGCACTCTTTGTGTCTGACGAAATATTAAGCGAGTTTGTATAAATGAAAAAAATAACGATCTTTGTCCTCATTATCTTCATTCCTTTTTTAGTATATTCAGAAATTCTCATTCCAATGGATTTCTCTCAAACCGACCACCTCAAGGCATATGGCATAGTTTATAAAACACTTGAGAAGGGCTATGATGGGAAATGGCTTTTGAATTACAGGGGGGGCTCATTTTTAATACCCGAAACTGATGAATTTGAGGTTCTGTGCCGACTGAAAGGTGTTTCCTACGATCACATTTCTCCAATGGATTATCTTGCTATAGAGCAGACAATCGAAAAATCCAATATGGACATCGTTTATCTTGAAAAAGCTCCGAAAATCGCAGTGTACACACTCCCGGAGAGCAA
>JAVCDK010000169.1 GCA_030765865.1 Candidatus Celaenobacter antarcticus
ATTTTTCTCTTGTTTATTGATAATATCCAGAAAACACGAAGTGAGGAAAAACTAAGAAGACTTGCAAAAATTCTAACGAATGAAATCAGCAAAGATTTTCATTATTCGTCAGATTTCAAGGAGACTTTTTTGGATATTGCATTGAAAATCAACGAAGAACAAATACAAATTCTCAATGAATATCGGAGATTCAGGGATGAGGGCTTTGACGAAGAGGAAACTTTTCCCAAACCTGGTGTAATTGATGGTGGCACATTAGGCGATGAAAAGAAGGAAATTATCTCACCTCACAGATTGTCAGATCACTATGGCCTTGAAAAAGCAAAATATCAATTTTATATTCAGGATTTAATTTCTAAGTCACTTCTTTTCGATAATGGCATGGGAAGAGTTGGAACGACTGCTTTCGAATTATTGGAAATAACCGATTATGGTTATGAGTTTATTAGGTACACAGAAAGTATGGGTGAAAGAACAAACAATATTGTTTAAAGAAGCCTTAAAACAAGAGAAATATATGCCACGAAAAAAGAGAGACTGAAGTTCACAGAGCAGGTGATTTTTTCCTTCGCTCCATGATGTTTTTGATAATAATATCCGGATCTGTCTCCAGGTATTTTTTCCGGTCGGGTGTCCAGTCCCCACTTCCCTGTTCATATATCGAAAGAAACCGGATTGCATCAACCGGACCAAGCTTGTCAACAAGGAGGTCCAGTCCCTCCTCCTGAATCTGGTGTAATGGTTTATCGCTCATCTGTTCTCCTCCTTCAGCCATATGACAGGGTTTTCTATACGTATCTGTATGAGCTGACATGAATATAATCAGTCACATCCGCAATAGGGATGATATTATTCCGCTCTGCGGTTTATATCACCCAGTTAGCATAAAATCTCTGCTAACTTTTATTCTCTTCTCTCGGCATACATCAGCCAGAGGTTATACGCTGTAGCAGAGAGCCGGATTTCCAAGAATGCTTGCTTTTTATTCAGTATTACACCCTTAAAAACTCGTGATTTAACTCACCATAATACTTCTGTATCCAAGCTGCATAATGATCAATACTAATTTTTGAACGCTGAAAATCATCGAAATATTCTTGGGCTCGTTCTTTATTACCTAAAAAAAGGGTATATCTGGCGATACGCACGACATATTCATTTGCGGTCGGGTGTTGACGGAAATTTTCTAAATCCTTACAAGCATTGTCCAAGTGCTTCTGCATATTTTTTTGCAAATAATCTCTAACATTAACATCCTTAATTTTTGGAATTTCCCACATGCATTCGTCTGCAATGTTTAAATCCGCCTCAATAGCTGATAACGGGTTTCCGTGTTGAAGTAGTATGTCCTTAATATTTCGTAAATGCTCAAACATGCCTTCATAAAAATCGATCGGGTTTATATGGGGTTCGTCTGCTATCAGAACTCTACGTAAAAATACTTTTTCTTTTTCCCAAGAACAACGTTCATAAACACAATAATCTTTCAAATCAAGAATATACTGGTTTATATCATCGTTGGACTGGCGCATAAAATCTATTAGTTGTGAAAATAGATCTGCAAACGGCCCCAAATTATTAGTTCTTGCAAGATCCCGTAAAATAGTAAACACTTCTTTAAGCGCAAGGTATCGATCAGGAAATTCTAATTTGAGATACTCCGGTAAAAAAGATCTCACCCAAAACAGTTTTTCATCCCAACCAATTCCACTGTTATATCTAATCCTCAATTCACTAATTTCAAACATAAACTGCTCTTGAGCAGAAATCTTAGGGAAGATTTCAATTCTTCCCTGAGTTAATGTATCTAACAAAATTATTTTGTTTTTTGTCTGTCTCGCATATTCAAGTTTATAGTTGTTGAACCTGAGCAGGTCATCAATATTATCTTTATCAATAAGATTGGAATATTCATTCAAAAAAGAAGTAGCATTTTTGATATCATCATTAAGCAGATAAGTGTCGATGAGGTTTTGATAAGCAGTATGGATAAGATGTTTTTCTCTTAAATCGGAGGCATTTTTTGCCGAGAGTTTATAGTAGTGATAAGTGTTGGTAGTATTTCCAAGCAGTTTCTCCATGCGTCCAAGGTTATTATAAATCTTTGATAGTTGTAAACCTTTGACATTGTTGAGTTCATTCACTGCTGACAATAAGCTCTGCCTCGCGTCTTCAAATTTACCTGCTCTTTCATCAAATAAAGATTGCAAAGAAAGGATTTCATAGTCTTTATCAGAATCAACTTTTTGCTTCGTCCGCTCAAAAATTGATTTTGCATTATTTGTATCTCCAAGTAGGAAGAGCACAAGCACCTGATTCAATCTGATTTTACTTTCCTCTTTTTCAAACAGGGGAAAGCTCAAAAGGTCCAAATACATTTCGTAGGCTTCCATGAATTTCGGTGGTTCTTGTGCCATGAGCTTTTTTGCCCAAAGCAAATCCCATTTTATTCTGCCGGATATGGTTCGAATGTAGAAAGGTCTATGGAGATATCGGTTATCAATTTCTTTATATCTGCCTTCTTTGATGAGATCTGTGAGACTGGAAATCACTGATTTTTCAAAAAATAGTGGTTTTGTCGCAGCATGGTATCTGATTACTATATAAATTGCCAATAAAACAAGGAGGATGATTACTATCTGTTCTGCTAAGAAACCAGAGAAATAAACTGTTGAAATTATGCAGAACAGAAATATCGATTGTAAAATATAACTTTTGTGCCTTTTACTTCGCCATAGAGGTTTGACCAAAGATGCGATAATTGGTACGATCAAAGAAATAACCGCTCCTAGCAGCAATGTGAGTAATTCACTCATTTTTTCACACTTTCCTTCACTATCAAATTCTTTTCTTCAATTAGCCCATAAACCATTCCTTCAATTTTCTTATCCACAGCCGGGACTAGAGCTGTCATAAAAGAGGTCCCTAGGCATGACAATTCATTGGTCTTTGTGGTATATGTCCCATTCATGTCCCATTCATGTCCCATTCATGTCCCGTTCATGTCCCGTTCATGTCCCATTCATGTCCCATTCATGTCCCGTTCATGTCCCATTCATGTCCCGTTCATGTCCCGTTCATGTCCCGTTCATGTCCCGTTCATGTCCCATTCATGTCCCGTTCATGTCCTCTTTGGGAAGGCGTGTGGATGCCAGAATATAATGGATGCCTTTCCCTGCGGTTCCGATCTGAACCAAAACTCCGTAATCACACAACTGCCCAAGATCACGGGAGGCCGTTTTGGCAGTGATTTTTTGAGGTGTGAACTCAAGGAACTCCTTGTTCGTAATTCTGCCATGCTTTTTAACATACAGGACTGCCTTCATCTGCCGTTCATTCAGTCCCAACTCTGCAAGATATTCATCCGTGAAGATATCCTTGCGCATTGTCAGGGTGAATCCCCGTGTATCAGTCTGAAACTCAGGTTCAGGAAGCCCGGCATCCGCAAAAGATGTAAGGATCCTATGGATCCCGGAACCATACCGTTCGATATAACCTGCAAGATAAAAGATCCTTGCGACCAGCGGATTCCTTGGAATTGACTGGGGTTTTTCCTTTAGCTGTTCGATTGACATCCCCTCTGGCAGACCGCCGGGATTATGGAACCAGATTGCATCGTCAAAAACTTTT
>JAVCDK010000046.1 GCA_030765865.1 Candidatus Celaenobacter antarcticus
TGTTCTCCGAAACACATTGTTAAATTTGCTTGGGGATCTAATCCCGAAGAATTAGTTATCCCGAATGTTGAGTAATAACGTGGTGTCATAGTAGGTAATACCTCACTTTCTTAGATTTAAAATTCGGGATAACAAAAAGTCAAATCAACCCACACAATCTGCGGATTACAACTTCATCGTTCTCCCATATTGGTTTTTCTTCAATATCGTTTGGTTGTTGACAAGCTTTCTTAATAGCATTTCTCTTCATTTCAGTATCGGCGTAAGCATATATTTGTGTGGTGTTGATGGATACATGACCCAAGAACTCAGAAAGCAATGCAAGGGGCATGCCGCCACGGTAAAGATGGATAGCTCGCGTGTGTCTTAATTGGTGCGGATGAACTCGATCCGGTACTTCGGGGTATAGTAATTTTGCTGCTTGTCCATATTTTTTCATAAAGTAGGCAGCATTATCAGGCGACATCTGGTTCCTTCTGCCATGAATAGTTGTATAGAATAATAAATCATCAGTGCTTCCTAGGTGTGTATGATGAAATTTATCAATGTACATATTAAGATGTTTTATCGTCCTTGCCATTAAGGGAACTGCCCTTGTCTTGCTACCTTTACCTGTGATATATACATAAGGACTTTTAGTATTAAGTACAAAATCTCTCAATTTCAAATCTAACATTTCCTGACACCGAGCTGCGGTATCATACATAAGAATCATAAAAAATCTATCTCGCAACCCTAAATTGCTATTGATATTAGGTTGAAGAAGAAGAGATTTTAGAGCCTTTTCCGATAAGTACTCTACAATTTGAGCCTGAGTTCTTTGTGTTGGTATATTGCTTAGTTCCAAATAAATAGATAGCTGTGCGGCATCTACAAAACCTGCATATTTAGCAAAAGCTCTAAGCGCCATAAGGCGTTGGTTTCGTGTGGCAGAACTGCATTTTCGTTCTTCTTGCAGCCAATCTAAGAATCCAATCACATTGATCTTGCATAAATGTGAAAAAGACATATGAAATATTGGAACATGTTGAACTTTTAAAAGATAATCAATAAAAAGATTAAGTGCAATCCTGTATGAGTTAATAGTATTTTGACTGTAGCATTTCTGTTTTGGTAGGTATAGTGTTAAAAAATTGCGTATGGTTTTGAAAAAAGATTCATCTTTAAGTTTCATCTTCCACCTCCGGTATCAGAGCCTCGTATGTGGAAAAGTTCATCTTAGCCATATGCGGGAAAATCTCCGGTACTAGATGAATGTAATAGGCGGTCTGAGAAAAATTCGAATGCCCTAAATATGCGCTTAGATAAGGTAATTGCGCTTCTAAATTTTTGCCCGATTTCATCCATTCATATAATTTGTTTGTAGCAAATGTATGGCGGAAATCATAAGGGCGTGGCCTGTTGCCGCTAAAGTCACCAATACCAGAAGAGCACCAGCACCGCCAAAACATCTTCGATAACCAGTTTGATGAATAACAATTCCCTTGTTCAAATCGAGAAGGAAAAAAATACTGACTGTTTGGATATTTTCTTTTAGCAAAACGGTAATATTTATTGCATAATTCTAACACGTCCTCAGCTATCATAATAGCACGATCTTTATGGCCCTTTGATTCGGGGATATTAAGCATCCCAGTGGATAAATCTATGTTTTCCCTTTTCAATATACGCACTTCATTTGGGCGCAATCCGCAGCAATATAGCAACCTAAATATGACAGGTACAGCAATGTGCCGTATTTCACTGCGTTCGTTCTTTTGCAACCTGTCAGTTGCTGCAAAAAAAAGTTTTAATTCACTATCTGTAAATATATGCGGAACATGCTGTCTTGCATACTTTGGTGTGTATTCAGACGAAATAACATAAGCCTCTATTCCTAACCGGTTAATATACCTTGCAAGTTCGCGAACCGGTGCCATTCTATTCTGGAAACTACAAGGTTTTTCGGTTTGTTTGATAACCGCCCAGGTCTGTCCAATTTCCTTTGTTAATTCTTTTTCGTTGGGATAGTTGAACTTACAAAATTCATCAAAATCTTTTAATATGCGCTCGCTGGCAAGATACGGGCATCCAAGAGCGTGTTTTTGATCAAGTAATCCTTCAATATATTCTTTTAGATGGCTTGAATATGTATATCTCATAGCAATTCCTCCCGTGTGGTTTGGATTCCTTGCAAACTAATGGCGCAATTAAGAAGACCGGATAGGTGTGCTGCAATGTATGGTTTTGTTGAATTTCGATCACTGTGCCCAAGGACTTCTTTGATTGTATCAAGTGGAATTTCCGCTTCAAGCATCCAATTGCCTAGTGAGCGACGAAAGCTATGAAACCCTTTGTGTTCTTCCTTTGTCCATGTGATCCCGATTTTTGCAGCGTTTCTTTTCACTATTGAATGTCCGGACCAACTTTTTAAAGGCATGTATGGATTTCTGTTGCGCAAAAAAACATATGGAATCTCTGATTTAGGGCGTCCGTTTAGTATATAATCTGCTATCGCATTACAAACATTTGTAGTCAGTGGAAGAATAAGCTCATTACCTGTTTTATGTTGTATTATTCTGAGTTCTTGTTTGTCCCAATCAATTGCGGCAAACTTTAAATATAATATATCTATTGCTCGTAACCCAGTATATTTTACAAGCATTAATATTGCATAATCTCGTTTTCCCAATGTGGTACTCCGATTAACGGCAGATATGATTCTGTTTGCTTCTTCATGTGTAAAACCTATCGCGAATTTACGCCTAACAGGAACTGAAACTTGGAAAACAGAAATCAAATCAGCGTTGATTAGATTATGCCTCAAGAGAAAATTCCCAAAAGAACGCAACACTGAAAGACAGTCTCCGACGGAAGAATAATTTTCAGATAATACAGGCAGATATTTTGTAATATCTTTTTTTGTAAGCAGTAATAGGTCTTGGTACTGTAAGCTTTCAACATACAGCAAAAAGTGTTTTATGACAGGCTTGTATCCACGCATAGTTGTTATGCAATACCCAGAATCAAGCTTTTCTTGTTCATACTGTTTTATGAGTTCATTAAAAGGGAATTTTAGCTTTGTTGTTGTCCAATGAGGTAGTGATCTCCAAACAATCTCTTTGTTGAAGTGTCGTTGTTTTAAAAATACCGCAGTTCGGCGGATACACTGGAATTTAGTTGTGTTGATTCCACCTTTTTCATATTGTTTTCTGCTGATAATTACAAATTTCCAAGTTAACTCCTCCGAGTAGATGCTTTGATTAAGTTTATCATAGTATCTCTTAATCGGGTTGAAGCCGTAGGATTGATACATTTGCATGGTCTTCTTCTTTAGACCATATTTTTTTAGGATTTCTTTAGTCTGTTCAATTAATTCGAGTAGCAATATGTCTTGTTCCATTTAAGGCACCTCTTTCTATTTAGTCGGAATTTCCGCTAATTATAGTATAGAGGTTTCTAAAAATGACTTTTTGTTATCCCGAATTTTAAATTTAAGAAAGTGAGGTATTACCTACTATGACACCACGTTATTACTCAACATTCGGGATAACTAATTCTTCGGGATTAGACCCCCAAGCAAATCTA
>JAVCDK010000097.1 GCA_030765865.1 Candidatus Celaenobacter antarcticus
CTTGCAGGCATGTTCGGGATTCAAAGTATTCCCTCAATTCTGTTTATTCCGGTTGGAGAACAACCGCAGATGGCGATGGGTGCTCTTCCTAAAGAGAGTTTTGTAAAAATTATCGAGGACGTTTTGAAAGTTAAATAATTCTGAAACAATAAACGGCTCATCGTTAAGAAAGTTCTCGCAAAGACGCAAAGAAAAATGATGGACATTATTTTTAACGAAAAATTTTCATCGGCATTTGTAACTTTTTTATCAAAATCGGTCTTCGTTGTTGGGGGAAGGGATTAGATAGAGAATAATTATAAAAAATCGGAGATAAAATGAAGAAAATTCTGATGACTTTATTGCTTATTTCTATAGCAACAATTGGTTTTGCGAACGACTATCCAGCGTATAAATTATATAATTCAGCAGGAGAAGAAGTTCAGTTCAATTCATTGATCACAAGTTTTATTAATGCGGATGTTATATTTTTTGGTGAACTGCATGACAACCCGATAGCGCATTGGATGGAACTGGAAATTACCAGAGCCGGCTTTGAGCAGATAGGGGATAAATTAATTCTCGGCGCCGAGATGTTTGAGGCAGATAATCAGATGATCTTAAATGAATATCTAACAGGAAAAATTTCTAACAAGAGTTTTGAAAGCGAAATGCGGCTTTGGTCCAATTACAAAACAGATTACAAGCCACTTGTGGAATTTGCAAAAGAAAATAATCTGAAGTTCGTTGCTACCAATATTCCACGCAGATATGCCTCTATCGTTTCCAGGCAGGGATTTGAAGGTCTTGCAAATTTATCCGAACAAGCAAAGCAATTTATTGCTCCGCTTCCGATGAATTATGATCCAGAACTGGAATGCTATAAACAGATGATGGATATGAAGGGCATGCCAACTAGTGTGACTGCAATGAAAAATAATCTTCCTAAAGCACAATCGGTAAAAGATGCTACCATGGCTCATTTTATTATACAGAATTGGAAAGATGGAAATCTATTTATCCACTATAACGGCAGCTACCACTCTGATAACAAACAGGGTATAATCTGGCACTTGCTAAAGTATGATCCCGACCTGGAAATAAAAACGATTACAACTATTTTAAAAGATGATATCGAGAAAATCAGTGAAGAAGATTTGAAAAAAGCTGATTATACTTTGATTGTACCGAAATCTATGACAAGGACTTATTAGAGGATTACTAATGGCTTAATGAAACGCATCTTTCATCTTTTCTTCTCAAGTCTAATTCTGCCACCAAGACACAAAGACTCAAAGCTCATATTTACAAACCATTTAATCCTTTGATTGTTGTATCTAATTATTATTTCTTCCTTTGTGCCTTAGAGATTTCGTGGCTGTTTCGTATGATAATTTATATTTATAAGTTGAGGAATTGTATTTCGCAGCTCCTTTTTTTATTTCAAGTAAATTATTATCCTGTTTAAAAAATTAGCTATAATGTTTTGCGTGTGTGGCGGGATCGGAACGAAAGCCTTCGGGACGCCCAAAACAAACAACACAAACGTTTGAATCGGAAGATTTAAACATAATCCACCACGTAACCAAACCGACGACACGCTTGTTATGTGAAGAATTTGCGGTTTACTTACTTTTTTTATTGATGGTTTCAATTCTATTCAATTCATCAATATCCATTCCTTCATTTTTTAAAAACTCAGTAATAATATTAGTCTTCTCATCAATGTAAGAATCAATATCATTTGAATATTTTTCTGCAAGCTCACGCTTAATTTTACTATATGACTTAATTGCTTTTTCATTATTTCTTAAATGTTTTCTTAATAATAGATGATTTCTCAAATTTTCACATCCATCAATACATACATATAGATTATGATCCATCCAATTAATATACTTGTTGCCTTTTGTGTATTTCAGTGCTTCTCTTCCTTCAACTCCTAAATTGCCAACATGATTATAGCCTATGCTAATTAATCGTTCTATCACCTGTTTACTATCACTATTATTAATTACAATAATATCAATATCTAAAATAGGTTTTGCCCACATTCCTTCAACCGATGTACTCCCTACATGTTCAATTTTCACATTGATATTTTTTAATAGTTTTTGATAAAATTTACATGCTTTTTCAAATTCTTTTTTCCACTTAGGATTATATGACTCAACAATGATTTTATTCATATATTTTTACTCCAAATACATTTCTATTTTTCAGCTTATATCAAGTAAATATTTCACATAATTTTCTGCGTATGCGGCGGAATCGGCACGATTCAGACGAAACGGACTGATAACGGTTAAGGATATATGAAGTTTTTGCGGAACGCAGTGTAATAAAATTTGGGTGAACGGGTGCAACGAAGTGACCCATATATCCTTACCTTTCCAACCCCATCATTGTTCTGCAAGTCTTTGTATAAAGATCGCGGAAAATATTGTTTGGGTCGGTTTTGCGCTTGACCTTGTCGTAATTCTCTTTATTCCAGATTTTCCAGAAGTCTGATTCAGAATAATAATTGCTCGAGATGAGAGTCTTAATCCCTCCGATATTCATCAGTTCATCTTCTATGATCTTGTAATAGTTCTTATCACCCTTCTTTTTCATTCCATAAATGGCCAGATCCAGGATAAGCTCATCTTTTGTCTTGAGCAAGAAATCAGCGGATAACCATTCATATCCCCGGACAAACTTGTATGGCACACACCATAACGGGAAATGATTCACTTCTTTTTTATACCATTCCATAAAATTGTTGACTTTCGAAAATGGTATGAAGACATCAACTGTGATAGGGATTTTGTCAGGCGGGATCAACCGGCGAAACTTTTCAACTAATTTCAGTGTTCTTGTAGAGTTTATGAACTTCCCGAAGAAGAACCTGCCCAGGAAGGACTTAGGATTTACATTAGTTACACCCTTGTCATACCTGAAAAAGTAGTCAGGTGTCTTAAGGTAATCCTCTTTTCTTTTTTTCGTGCTTAGATAATAGATTCTCATCCAACCATAATTATGTGTGTATGGTGCTTCATCAACAAAATTCGCCACACTGAGCACGTATTCTGTTGGCGAGTGGATGATACCATCCATAAAATCAACATCCTTATTTTCATAGTGTCCCCATATGGCTGATTTATAATCTTTAATATTATTGTATTTCTCATATGTCACTTTCACGGATGGCTTGGCTGGTATCAGCTTGAACTTTAGTTTTGAGATGATGCCAAGGGTTCCGAATGTGCCGTGAACCATCTGGAACAATAGGTTATTCTCATTGTTAGGAGTACAGATCAGCACATTACCTTTTGCAGTGATTATTTCGTATTCAAGGCAAGTGTCATGAAATCCGCCGTGTTTGTAAGACATTGACTCTATTGAGCAACCTGCAACCGCTCCTCCGATTGTGATGGTCTTCAACTCCGGCACAATAATAGGAACAAGGTCGTATTTCATCGTCGCAGTTACCAAATCAATAAAAGTAACGCCGGGCTCTGCAATACAGATTCGCTTCTCCGTGTTGATATGGAGAATCTCGTTCAAGTCGCTTAGGTCGATCTTCTCGTCTGAAT
>JAVCDK010000004.1 GCA_030765865.1 Candidatus Celaenobacter antarcticus
ACTAACTATGCAAAATTCGGTAATGGAATTATTAAAGAAGGTGAAAAAGAAAAAGTCCGCATATGGCTTGACCTGATAAACGAGACCGGTTCTCGAGGAATAATACCTTTTGACAGCATAATACCTGCAGATGCTTATATCTGGGCAAAGTATCGGGATGATATTGCATTACAAGAAAAACTGAAAAATATAACACAAAACAGTTATGATTCCCGACGTGGTTTCTATGGCACGATCGGAGAACAGTGCGTAATTAAAAATTCCCGTACTCTTAAGGATGTTCAAATCGGTTCACATTGTTATATTAAGGGAGTCAATAAACTTAAGAATCTAACAATAAAATCTTCAGAGTCAGAACGGACACAGATAGGAGAGGGCGTTGAATTAGTTAATGGCATTATTGGATATGGCTGCCATATTTTTTATGGCTGTAAAGCAGTACGATTTATTTTAGGGGATAATTCAAGCTTGAAATATGGAGCACGGCTTATCCACTCATTTCTGGGAGCTAATTCAACTATTTCATGCTGTGAAGTGCTCTACAGTCTTATATTTCCTGCACACGAACAACATCATAATAATTCATTTCTGGTTGCAGCGGTTATAATGGGTCAAAGCAATATAGCTGCAGGTGCAACGATCGGTTCAAATCACAACAGCAGAGCTAATGATAACGAGATCCAGGCAGGTCGCGGATTCTGGCCTGGATTATGCACAAGCATTAAACATTCATGTCGTTTTGCTTCTTTCGTACTACTTTCCAAAGCTGATTATCCGTACGAGCTTGATATCCCATTGCCGTTTTCACTTCTCAACAACAATACAGCGAAGGATCAATTGGAAATTATGCCTGCATTCTGGTGGTTATACAATATGTATGCCCTCGCCAGAAATTCCTGGAAATTTCACAAGCGTGACAAGCGTAAAGGGAAATTTCAAAATATCGAGTTTGATTCTTTGGCACCTGATACTATTGAAGAAATATTCAATGCGTGTCAATTATTGGAAATATGGACCGCTAAAGCAAGTTTACGCAGCAAAGGTGATTCAACTGATGATAAAAACGATACAGAACTCGCCAAAATTGGACGTGGGCTTTTATTGGGAGCTGAAGAGCAAGTAAATTGTTTAGAGATCCTTGGGGAAAACATGGAGAAATCAAAACGAAAGCTTGTGATCCTCAAAGCATACAAGGCATATCATGCATATCGCGATATGCTTCATTATTACGCTGTTAAGAATTTATTGGAATATTTAAAAACAAATCTTGAAGTTGGATTTTCATCAATGTGTGATGCTCTGAAAGGTAAACGTGAAAAAAATTGGATAAACCTCGGTGGACAACTTATTCCTGAGCAACAGGTCGATCAAATTCGATCCGATATTGTCTCAGGCAAACTTAGCAATTGGGATAAAATCCATCACAGGTATAATACTCTTTGGGAAAAATACCCGTTTGAGAAACAAAAGCATGCATTTGCCACGCTTTGCGAAATACTTGGATCAGATAAGCCAACAAATGAACAATGGATATCAGCATTGGATAAAGCGGTAGAAATCCAGGAATTCATCAGGGACCAGGTTTATATCTCAAGGAAAAAAGACTTTGACAACCCGTTTCGCCAGGCAACATATAGAAATACGGCTGAAATGACTGCTGCAATTGGCACCATCGAAGATAATAGTTTTATTGATCAGGTACGAAAAGAAACAGAAGACTTTAAGAAAGTGGTAGCTAATATTAAAAAAAGAAGTTGAGATCATCAAATCAATTACAATAACTTGAATTTATTTTGAAAGGAGTTCAGCGATGAATTTGACAGAAGAAAAATATTCAAAGTATGCATTAGTCCGGGAAATGATAGATACTATCGATGTGGTGAAAAATTTTAATCCGGAACAGACAAAAGAAGTTTCAGAGAAAATTAGATCCGTAGGCAAACTTCTACTTACCGGTGAGGGTTCGAGCCGTATCTTTCCTGCAAAGAATGCTATTCGCAAAGCTCTAACGATGGGACTGGATCTCTGTATTACAACTGATGGTTCTCGTCAGGCATCACAATATGATCTCTCAAAATTTGCTGTTTTTTGCGCATCGAATTCAGGAAGAACCAAAGAGGTTTTATTACTTGCAAAAAAGCTGGCTGGTCTTGGTAATAAAAATCGTTTCGCCCTATCTGCAAATAAAGGAACTCTTTTGGAAGAAGCTTGCGCAGAAACTTTTATTCTCACATGTGGCTGGGAACAAGCAGTAGCAGCCACTAAAAGTGTTATTGAACAAGCATTATTTTATGAATCGATCCTCTGGCATATAGCGAATAAATATGAAGCCAATATTTACTCTGAATTAGCACAGAAAATCGAAACGGCCTTAACATTACCGATCGATTCGAGTATTATTGAAGCAGCAACTAAAGCACCAACGATCTACTTTGCCGGCTATAACGATGGTGTGGCTGAAGAGCTGACTCTTAAGACAAATGAGATCACCAGGAAAAAGTCTGACTTTTTGGAAGGCACTTATGCTGTTCACGGCATTGAAGAAGTAATGGATAAGAATGATATTGTTTTTGTAATTGATCCAATCGATGATGAAATTGAAAAATTCCAGGATGTTTTAGTAAAAGGAGTCGGGCTTAATGTAGTAGCGATTGCTAATAGAGAAACGCCTTTCACTACTATACTTGTGCCAGATGCCGGTGAGATGAATCCTCATGTATATTTAAGTGCCGGTTGGAATTTATTGGTTGAGACCGGTTTGGCTTTGGGCATTGATCTGGATAAACCGGAGCGTGCACGTAAAGTTGGCAATGAGTTTATTGGGTAGGATAGTATAAGATAATTTTGCATGCTTCATAATTATGATGTAACCGTTATGAAAAAGAATGTTAAACCGCGCAACTATGCAGGATATAATAATTTACGCAGTATAATATATGTAGTGCTTCATCAATATATTTTAATTAGAAACATAAAATAATAATTTAGAAATGAATATCAAAAACATTATTTTCCTTTCTCTTATATTATTAATTCTAGTTTCGTGTGAAAACCACTATGCACACGAATGTGATTACTCTGAATTTTGGTTATGCTCTTGTAATCTTGATGGATCAGATTTTACTTATCATTACTTTTTAGGTGATGATAAATATGGTTGTGATTATTATGGTAAAGTTTACTTTACTCCAGATGATTCAAAAGTAATTATTAAATGTGAAGGTTATTACTTTATGAATTTTGATGGCAGTGATTCTGTTGAAATTAATTTCCCAGTTTCACCTTTAAATGAAATTGTAATATCTCCTGATGGAAACAAAATTGCTTATAATGCTTTTGATATTTATATTATGGACAGTAATGGCGAAAATTGGCAAAATCTAACCAATTCCGGTAACTGGTGGCAAAAATATCCATCATTTTCAGCTGATAGTAAATCACTTATTTTTTCTGGTAGGATAGATACAGTTGCAAACACTATTTCAATTTCATCCATTGACATTGAGACAAACATTATC
>JAVCDK010000121.1 GCA_030765865.1 Candidatus Celaenobacter antarcticus
ATATCTCTTTATATTTAAGAAGAAACCGGATTCCCCTGCAACCGAGGTTCGGGTTTACTTCCTTATGAAGTCCAAACTCTCTTTGCAATTTATCTCCACCTACATCAAAGGTGCGCACATACACAGGCTTTCCAGCAGGAAGATTTTCAATTACCTGTTTATATACTATGAATTGATTTTCTGCAGAAGGAAAAGTGTTTTCCAGAAAATAGAGAAATTCTGTTCTAAAAAGACCTACTCCATCTATATACTTGACCTCCGGCATTTCACATTCTTCAGGAAATTCTATATTTCCCATCAGCTCGATCTTGGTTTTATCTTTTGTAAAAGTAGGTGTTTTCAGGAGTGCAATCTTTTTTTTGTATTCCTTCTTTACCCTCTTCTCGAGAATTTCATATTCTTTTATGTGCTTCATATCAGGATCGAGAATGACTTTCCCCTCTGTCCCATATACAATAACAAAATCATTTTCCTTAAATTCTTTGAGCGCATTTTCAATATTAAATATTACCGGTATGCCAATTGATTTGGCAATTATGGCAGAATGAGAATGAGGTGAACCCTTTTCCACAATGACAGCCAGAGGATGTGAATCCTTAATACTCAGTACCAGTGATGGAATGATTTCCGCCAAAACAACAACTTTATTCTCTTTCACAAGATCATTGATATGAATATCCTGATGGTGCATATTTCTAATAATACGCATCTTGATATCTTCAAAATCTTCTTTACGCTGACTGAGCACTACATCATCAATATCCGAAAGGCGGTCGATCATTTTGTTAAAATACTCCTGAACGGCTCTGTCTGCGGGTTTCAGTTCTTCTCTGATAATAGCTGCTACATCCTCAATAAGTATTTTATCCTTTAGGATCTCTTGATGGGACTGCAGAATATCCCTTTCATCTTTGGCTCGAGTTTCAAGATAAGTGAGCAAAAGGTCGATCTCATTGATCGAGAGTGTAATAGCATTTTGGAAACTCTGAATGTGATCTTCTATTTCGGAATCTTTGATGTGTCCTTTCGAAACCGTAAAAATATCGCCTTCTACAAGATTAATATTACCGGCGATGAGTCCTGGAGCAATGGAATATCCAATATATTCTTTCATTATTCTTCTCCGAATTTATCCTCGAAAAGTTTCACGATATCTTCCATCATTTCTTGCTCATCAACACCATCAAAGAACAGTTCAAGCTCCGTATCTTTACCAGCTCCCAGCATCATGATACCCATGACACTTTTCCCGTTTATTTCCATATCATCTTTGCGAATGAGAAAATTGGATTTATATTTGGAAGCAGTTTTGGAGATCAACGAAGCAGGACGAACGTGGATGCCAAGTTTGTTTGTGAGTGTGACAGTTTTTATGATCATTTATTCTTTATCAGTTTCAAGATAGGTTCGTATTCTGTTTTTGCGTTCAATCTCCTTTTGAACTCTTTCATTAAACACTTCTGCGGCATTGTGACCATAAACCTTCAGCATATGGTTCATAGCTACAACCTCAACAATAGCAGCAATGCTCTTACCGGGTGAAACAGGTAGATATATGATTGGGATTTCTACATCGAGGATGCGGTTAAAACGTTCCTTCAAGCCAATTCTTTCATAATCCATATTATGACGCCATGGTATTAGCTCAACCTGAGTTTCAATCCGTTTCTGCATTCTAATGGCGCGGATTCCGAACATAGCTTCAATATCGAGAAGTCCAATACCGCGAATCTCCATAAAATGTCCGAGCTGCTTATTTACATCTCCGATAATAATATCCATTCGTTTTTTAATATGGACAACATCATCAGAAATAAGCCGATGACCACGTGAAACCAATTCCAGTGCACACTCGCTTTTCCCGATTCCGCTCTGACCAGTGACTAGAATTCCCACACCGAACACATCAACAAGGGTTCCATGAATGGATTTGGAAGGTGCAAACCAGTCCTGCAGGAAATTCGATAAACCATGATAAAGAGCAATAGTTTTCATGCGGGATTGGATCACGGGAATGTTATGTTCATCAGCAAGGAAGACCAGCTCTCTTGTAGGGAAAAGCCCTTTAGAGATCACAAAACAGGGGATATCGAACTGGGAGAAAAGTTTTTTTATCTTATCATATCGAGTAGAGGGTTCAAGGGATTTTAGATATTGAACTTCAGTTTCACCAAGTACCTGAATTCTATCATAGGCATAGGTATCTGTAAATCCGGCAAAAGCAAGTCCCGGACGGGAAAGTTCAGGCGTAGTAATTTTCTTTGAAAGTCCCTTTTTCTTTGAAAGAAGAGTAAAAGTTAAATCCTTCTGTTTAAGCTCGAATAGCATTTCTACAGTTAATGCTTTCATTATTGCCTCATTTATTGAATTTCAATGACTTCGTAGCCGTTTTTGATCTTTTTTATTATCGCATACTTATCTGTTCCTGTATTTCGAAAAAGAAAGAAACCATTATCCCTTTTATTAAACTCGTCAATTGCTCTATCAAGGTCAAGTTCTACGGGTTTTATAGTTTTTTGAATGATATTCAAAGTGGCGATCTCTGATTTTTCAAGTTCTTTCAGCGCGACCTTATCGTTTGAATGATGCCGCTTCATCTTTCCAATCTGTTTTTTGATCTGTCGCTCGATTTTTCTTATTACGCTATCGATGGCAGTATACATATCCTGTTCGCGGGACTTAGCAACTAAGTTCAATTTTTTTACACTCAGATTTAATTCAGCAATGTTTCTGTTCTTCTCAGCCCGTAATATCATCTCAGCGACGATAATATGGTCGAAATATTTTTTAAGTCCTCTCATTGCGATATCCGCATAATCCTTGATAGGATCAGTTAACTCGAAATGACGTGCAGTAATTGTGATTTGCATAGTTTCATACCTCGCTTTATTTATTTTGTAGAATGGTTGCTAAATCTTGAGAATAATAGGAACTTCTCACCAGCGGAGCAGACTCAATATAGAGAAATCCCATTTTCATTCCTTTGTTTTTATAATCTTCAAAAATTTTTGGATGAATATACTCCCGAACAGGATAATTTTTTAATGTTGCCTGCAGGTACTGTCCGACCGTCATCATATCAACTCCGACCTTCCTGGCGTCTTTCATAACTTGCAATACTTCATCTTGTGATTCGCCCAATCCAACCATAATACCTGTCTTTGTAATAATTTTTGGATCCTGCTGCTTCACTCTTTCAAAAAGAGCGAGCGAGCGTTCATAATCTGCTTGAGGTCTGATGGTTGAATATAACCGCTTAATAGTTTCCAGATTGTGATTGAAGATCGTCGGT
>JAVCDK010000074.1 GCA_030765865.1 Candidatus Celaenobacter antarcticus
TTATCTTGACATTATTTATACCATTCTTCTGCATTTCTTCACCCTCCAGGTGATTATTGTTCTTTATTTTTTACCTTTATTGGTAAAGCCCTGGAGGGCTTTCAAGTTTCTTATGGAATTTAATAGGTATTAAAGAAATATTTTGACAGAAATTTACCAGCTTCATAACTCTCTTTAAAAAATCTTCGAAAAGGTCTACTATGTATAAAAAATATACGATCATATTATTAATATTTTTATTCAGTTTCTTATTTTTAGGTGCTGATGAAAACGAAAGTGAATATTTATTAGACGGCATTGACGGACCGTACATTTTCACCCAAGATTCGACAATGCTTGTATATGAAATCGATGAGAACAACACATTAAATTCTCATAAAGCTCTTCGATCAGATACGTTCAAGGTTGTTGTTCCAAATGAAACTCATGATATATTTTATTTTACTCTTCAGGATAGTTTGAAAATTTATCCCGCCTGCTACCCTGAATCAAATAAGATATTTGCAGTTTCGGATATTGAGGGTAATTTCAATGCACTCGTGAGTCTTCTGCGAGGAAATGGTATTATTGATGAAAATTACAATTGGTCTTTTGGAAATGGACACCTTGTTATTAACGGAGATCTTGTTGACAGGGGAGAGTTTGTTACCCAGGTAATCTGGCTTATCTATAAACTAGAACAGCAGGCACAGGCACAAAATGGCATGGTGCACTTCATTCTGGGAAATCATGAGATCATGGACATCAAAGGAAGGACAGATTATGTGCAGGATAAATACATCGCTACTGCGCAGATGATAAGCAAAGAAGATAACCCGAAGAAAGCGTTGAGAAATCTGTTTTCAGAGGATTCGGAGCTAGGAGCGTGGCTGAGAACAAAGAATTCGATCGAACTAATAGGGAATATAGTCTTTGTGCATGCAGGATTGAGTCCTGAATTGCTTGAATACAATTTCTCATTTCAACAGATCAATGACTCCATACGCGCATATCTTGGCTGGCAGACAGGTGATATAGAGAACGATAGAGCTCGATTTCTTTTTAGCAGATACGGTCCTGTGTGGTTCAGGGGAATGGTGATGAATTATAAAGACTATTACAAAAAGAATACTGATGGACAAGTTGATTCTATTCTTACCAATTACCAGGCAAATACTGTTGTGATAGGACACACAATTGTGGATAGCGTGAGTTCAGATTATAATGGGAAAGTAATTCGTATTGATATTCATCAGCCATCTGAAAAGAAAACTGGAAATGCACAGGCATTACTAATTGAGAATAATATTTATTATTGTGTGAATGATCTTGGCCTGAAAGAAAAACTGAAGTAATCAAACCGTTGCGAAAATCTTCCTGCGAGGTAAATCCGTCGTTACCCTAGCCCGTGTTTGGGATAGATTCAGGTTTAACCTGAATCGAAATCAAATAATTTATCCAACATTCCGAAATATAAAAACATTTGTCACTCTTTCAAACCATTGCGAAGGTAGAAATGAAACGGTTCGCAAGGTTTTATAATTCCAATCCTTTTAAATCCTCGATATTTACACTCAACTGAGGCATACAGTCTTGAATACCTTTATAAGAGTCACAAAAAGACAGATAATTTGACAGAATCAATCCATTAACCAAATTAGTCAAAAATTATAATCTCCTTGATATTATTTCAGTGGAATGAGGAAAAGTTAATCATAAATGTATGCAATATTAGAACAAATGAACAAATTGTTCAAAGGAAACAAAAATGATACAGGCACAAAAACATATCTCATTGCCTGAACTGAAAATAGATGATCTTATCGTAAAGCTTCCCATAATCCAGGGTGGTATGGGAGTTGGTATTTCGATGGCTGGACTTTCGTCAGCAGTAGCCGATCAGGGTGGTATAGGTGTGATTTCTTCTGTAGGTTTAGGTTTGTTGCGTGAAAAAAAAGCGAAAAATTATCAAATGGGAAATATTATTGCTCTGCGTGAAGAGATCAGAAAAGCCAAACGTCTTTCATCAGGTATTATTGGACTGAATGTCATGGTGGCAGTTTCGGATTATGATGATCTTGTGAGAACTGCATTGGAAGAAGAAATTGATATTTTATTTTTAGGTGCCGGATTGCCCTTGAGATTACCCAATGGTGTTTCAATTGAGTTTTTGAAATCTGTTAAAACTAAAATAATGCCCATAGTATCTTCAGCAAGGGCTGCAAAGATTATTTTTCAGACATGGGAAAAGAAATTTAATCACATACCGGATGGAGTCGTTGTTGAAGGACCGAAAGCAGGTGGACATCTCGGATTTAAACTGGAGCAGATCGATGACCCGGCTTATGCATTAGAAGAGATCGTTCCGCAGGTTGTTTCTGTGATAAAACCTTTTAGAATAAAATACGGAAAGGATCTACCTGTTATTGCTGCAGGTGGTATCTTTACAGGTGAAGATATTTTACGATTTCTCCAAATGGGAGCTTCAGGTGTTCAGATGGGCACACGATTTGTTGCAACCAATGAATGTGATGCAAATGTTAGATTTAAAGAGCAGTATATTTATTGTAAAAAAGAAGATATCGTTATCATAAAGAGCCCTGTTGGACTTCCGGGAAGGGCAATAATCAATAATTTCCTTCGCGATGTAAGCGCCGGAATAAAAAAGCCGTTTACATGTCCGTGGAAATGCCTTAAAACTTGTGATTTCAAAACATCACTCTATTGTATTGCAAAAGCTTTGATGAAAGCACAAATTGGAAATTTGACCAATGGATTCAGCTTTGCCGGCTCAAATGCTTATAAGATCGAAAACATTATATCTGTAAAAGAACTTATTGAAAGTTTGAAGAGAGAATTTGAAATAGCTTATTTAGAACTTGCAAAAATTCTTGTACCGCAATTTGCTTTATAAAAATTGTAAAAAAACCAATCTAAATACTAAACTGGGGTTGAGAGAACTTTTTTTAATTGACATTCAAGTTCAATAATTCACAAATAAATCTCATTAAGAGATAAGAATATTTTTCTATTCAATAATAAAAAAAACAATAAGAAAGAGGTGTTTATGAAAAAAGTTATTTTACTCAGTTTGCTTCTCTGCCTGATTGCTTACTCAGTTGCCGGTGCTGCTCAAACAAGGAGATATGCAGTCAAATCAGGACATATTGTTTATGAACTCAC
>JAVCDK010000068.1 GCA_030765865.1 Candidatus Celaenobacter antarcticus
TTTAGGGCATATCGGAGTGTATGCATTCAGAAAAAATGCTCTTATAAATTTTGCAGAATGTCCGCAATCAAAATTGGAAAAAGCAGAGAGGTTGGAGCAGCTTCGTTTACTTGAAAACGGGATTAAAATAAAGGTCGTAGTTACTGAATATCAGGGCTTTAGTATTGACACAGAGGACGATCTTCTTGAAGCAGAAAAACTGTTAAAAATTATCTAAACTAAAATATTAGAAGCCGATTCCTAACTAACAATATAGAAATAAATTAAGAGTGCTTATCCTTAGTCCTTCTTACCCATATATTTATTGATCTGACGTTCCTCCCAATCCTTACCAAATATACCCCGTGCACCGAATACATGGAAGCCGTGAGCGAACAATCCGATCCCCCATCCAATCAGGGGCCAGTAAAACCATAATTGATGAGGTGAAGTTAACATATTAATAATAAATAATCCAATATTGATAATGATGAAAACAGCCACATGCGACCAGAATCCTCTTATTTCTTCAACCCGGACTTTTGCTCTTTTGTATTCCTCTGAATCTTTATCAAATGTCGTCATTTGTATCTCCTTTTATTATATCTTTTTCCAGAACGGACAATTTTTCGGATCCTCCCATGGAAAAATCTTTTACGTTTTGATAATATGTTCTCTTGGTTGGATACGCAAAGTCAATACCTTCAGTGCTGTTGAAAGCTTTCAGAACATCCTCCCATATCGCATGTTCGCTCAAGCGTCTTTTTCTCGGTTCGCAGAGATAGCGTACAGTGAGAAGCACACCGCTGTCCTTAACGCTTGTGTACACTGTTGGTTTAAGATTTTTATAGAAGATCATGAATTTTCGAGACGCCTCTTTGATACGACGTTTTGCGTACGGTGAAAGATATTCGGCATGTTTGTCGGCAATTTCCTGCAGAATCACCTTTGCTTTTTGCCAGTTGCTCTCGAAAGTTATCAAAACCGGAATCTCATTCCAGATATATTGAAATCCCTTACTGAAATTTGCCAATACATCATTCAGTACTTTGTGATTCGGAACATTAATGATCCTGCCTGTACTCTGATCTGCGTCGACCCAGTTGCGAATTTCCAGCAAGCTGAATTGGAACAGCCGTATATCGATCACATCTCCTGCATGCTCGCCAACCTGTACTCTGTCACCGACCTCAAAAGGTTTGCGCCACACGATGAATACCCACCCCGCAATATCTGTGATGATGTCTTTGAGTGCGATCGCAAGACCAGCAGTGAGCAAACCGAGAAAAGTGGCAAGAGACTGGAATGCCTGCAACCAGACTCTACCAAGGATCAGAAATCCAATGAATACAAAAATGTAGGTAAATGTTTTTTTCCAGCGATAGCGTTTCCTGGGCTCCTCGATATTCTTCCACATCACTTTGAGAACGATCAGATGAATCGTCTTTAGCACAACAAGAACTGCTATAGTTATGAGTATCTTCCATAAAATATCTTGCTCGATATTCGTAAAATTCTGTAACCATACCGTAAATTTATCCATTTTCTCTTACCCGAAATATTTGTGAATGATATTCTTACACAGTTTTTTTGATTCTTCCTCGGAACTGCTTTCTGCGATTATTCGTACGATCGGTTCTGTTCCGGATTTTCTTATATGAATCCAAAACTCGGGATCAATGACCTTGATGCCGTCCTGCGTATCAAGTTTTTTGTGAGAATAATCTTGAATGATACGTTTTTTTACCTCATCAAAATCAATATCTTCAGAAATATCCAACTTGGTTTTATGTACGTAATATTTCGGAATTTCTGATGCCAGCTCGGAGATAGTTTTTTCCGAAGTTGCAATGTACGAGAGGATGAGCGCCATACCAAGAGGAGCATCACGAGTGAAATGTAGTTCGGGAAGAATAATACCCCCATTACCCTCACCTCCTATCACACAATTATGCTCTATCATTGCTTCTGCGACGTTTATCTCACCTACAGGAGATCGAAAAATTTGAACTGCATTTTCCTTTGCTATCACATCGGAAGCCATTGATGAGGATAAATTTGTTGCAATATTTCCCAGCTTTTTTGAGAGCACATATTTTTCAGCCAGCAGAAGTGTATATTCTGTACCAAGTGCAGTCCCGTCATTTGAAACAATTGATAATCTATCTACATCGGGATCTGTGGCAAAGCCGATATCAGCATTGTGTTTTATAACTTCAGATTCCAATGCGCCAAGATTTTGTGCTACAGGTTCTGCAATGCGTGAGAACATACCATTCGGTTCGGAATACAGCTCGATGACTTCACAGCCAAGTTCTCGGAGAAATTTCGGGGACATCAAGCCACCGGCGCCATTCGTGGAATCTATTACTACTTTGAAATTCTTCTCTTTTATTTTATCTACCGATATAATAGGAAGTTTCATGATCGCATTAATGTGATCTTCAATCGCGGAAGCATACTGAGAGAATGAACCGATGTGAGTCCAACCAAGATCCGTTAGCTCATCTTCAGGAATGTTCCAGAAATTTTTTGCTTGTGCTGGTGTCAGAAAAGTGCCTGAATTATTAATGAGCTTGAGTGCATTCCATTCCGGCGGATTATGACTCGCAGTGATCGCGATCCCTCCATCTGCTTTGAGGTTTTCAACAGCGAGAAGTACTGTAGGCGTGGGACAAATCCCCAGATCGATCACGTCTGCACCAACTGACATCAACCCTGCTGAGACAGCTTTGAGGAGCATTTTTCCGGTTGTACGGGAGTCTCTTCCGACAACCACTTTCCCACGTCCTGAGAATACTCCAAAGCGTTTGGCGTACGAGAGCACAAGTTCGGTGGTGAGAGAATCTCCAACAATTCCGCGTATTCCCGAAACACTTTTCATCAATTTTGACATTTTACGTCCTTATTTCCTGCGATTTTCTTAATACTTAAATTTCTGTGCGTTGCATTTACAATGTCAATTCTTACTTCAAAATATTCTTCGGGAAGTAATTCTTCAGCTTTTTCTGGCCATTCAATAAAAAAGATGCCTTCTTCCATGAGCAGGTCGCAAAATCCGATCTTTTCAATTTCCTCAACGTTTTTCAGTCTATAAAAATCAAAATGATAAAGATAGGTTGAAGCTTCATAAATATTCAAAATAGTAAAGG
>JAVCDK010000072.1 GCA_030765865.1 Candidatus Celaenobacter antarcticus
TTACAGGATGCGTCCGATGTAACAGAGGGGCTATAGTACCCCGTATTGGGAACATACACGTCGGTGGATGCATCGGGTATCACACCAGTGTCCCAATTGTCTGGATTGTGCCAATCACCACTGGCAGCACCTGTCCACGTGGTTGTTAAAGCATTGAGATAAGAAAAACCACATACAAGAAAAATACAAATAAATACTATTTTTTTCATTTTGTTCCTCCACGAAATTTTTTAATGCAATAACCTTCCAAATCAGAGTACAATATCTGTCAAGAAATTATGAAAATTAATTCATTATATTTGCGATTATTAGGTGCCAATCTGTTTTGAATGCTGTAGTTCCGACTTTGTGTCTTATCTCGTGCTATCCTGTATGGCTGTACCACTCCAACGTTGATTAATAGCATCAAATGTTCCATCTTGTTTCATTTCATTAAGTGTGCTCTGCCATTCTTCCACAATATTTGGTGAAATATTTTTACTAAAAGCAATATAAAGTGGAGTTTTTTTCACGGAATAGACTGGTTTCAGTTCAGATGGATCGACCCCCGCCCGACCTGCCATCATAGCCATGGTTGCATTGCTTCCCAACACAAGTTCTACTTCACCGTTTGCCAGAGCCCTGTAACACTCCATGTCGGTCGGATAGAGTTTCAGATTCATTACATTGTTCTGCACAAGCAATTGATGACGGGCATCATCCTTCACGACTCCGATCGCTACAACTGCTTTTACATCTTCCAGACTATCAATCACTATATCTGATCCTTGAAGCGAATAGAACATCATTTCATCCGATGCAATCGGACCAACCCATTGGAAAAGATTTTCACGGTCATCGGTTCGAAAGGTTGAATATAGAATCACATCCGGTTTCGAGAGAGCCATTGCATAAGCCTTATTCCAGTTCATAAGTTGAATTTCGATATCCAAACCGAATCGAGATAATATTTCCTTCACAATTTCGGTGGATCGACCCGTGATTTCTCCATCTTCAGATCTAAAATTAAAAGGGGCAAAATCCTCTGTGATGATCTGTAGGCTTACTTCTTCATTCTCTAGTCCATAACAAAGTGGTAGTTCCACACTCGAAAATGTAAGTATTACAAACAAAAACACTATACCAAAAACAATCATTCTGTTTTTCATTCTTTTCCTCCACGGAAAATTTTTAGCCTATTAACCTTCCAAATCAGAGTGCAATCTCTGTCAAGAAATCAAAAAACTAAGTCACTACATTTGCAATGACAATGCGCCACCCTGTTTTGGGTGCTGTCGTCCACACTGCGTGCCAATCTTCTCCTTCATAGGTAAAATTACACTCACCTGAACTTTTGTCTAGGTTCGAAGTAAGATCACTGCTAATATTGCTTAGTTGCTGCCCAATCCATGAATCATTGGAATGTAATGCAATCATACCGTCATTAGCTACTGCAAAAAACATCTGATCAGACTGTAGCTGGAAATTACTTCTAACTTCATCATTGATATTCTGCATGTAGATCGAAGTCCCAAGAGCACCTTCAACCTTATCCTTCTTTATAATGGGAGCAGCAGCAATAGCAACGGTTTTACCAGTTGATTTACTCACGACAACGGTTCCCAGTGTTGGATTTCCAGCGTTCAACCCCGGGAAGTAGGAACGGTCTTTGAGATTCTTGCTGGTAAGATCATCCACAGTAGTATAATATGAGCCGTTAGGCAGCAAGTACCAAATACGGCCTGAAAGTGCTGCATTTTCCTGTTCTACGAGAAGTGGTTTAAGCTTCTTCCACTTTCCTGAACGTGCTTCGTCGGTATAGGATAGTGCCTGCAACACAGCAAGAAACTCACCAATACGAAGATCAACATATCCTGCGAGGAGTTGTGTAACAGCAATTGAGGTTATTCCAACGCTTGTATCTGATTTCGTGTAACCCTGTGTAGCTGCACTGCCCCAACGTTCATTGATATTATCAAATGTTCCATCACGTTTCATTTCATCCAGTGTATTCTGCCACTGTTTCACAATGTCTGTTGAGGTGTTTTTATTAAAAGCAATGTACAGCAGAGTTTTCCTCAAAGAATATACCGGTTCCAATTCGGTAGGATCAACACCTGCCTGGCGAGCCATTTTAGCCATTGTATTATTACTTCCAAGCACGAGCTCGACTTCTTTTTTGGCAAGAGCCCTATAACATTCTACATCGCTCGGATAAAGCTTCAAATTTGTAACATTATTCTGTGTGAGGATTTGATGACGGGCATCATCCTTTACTACTCCAATGGCAGTAACTGCCTTTGCATTTTCCAGACTGCGGATGACGATATCTGATCCCTGAAGAGTATAGAACAGCATTTCATCCGCCGCAATCGGACCGACCCACTGAAATAGTTTTTCGCGTTCAGTAGTTCGAAAGGTTGAATAGAGTGCCACATCGGGCTCTGTAAGCGCAAGATTATATCCATCATTCCAAGGCATAAGTTGAATATTAATTTTCTGATTAAGGCGCGATAGAATTTCCTGCACGACTTCTGTAGATTGACCTGTAATCTTTCCCTCTTTTGATCTGAAATTGAAGGGGGCAAATTTCTCTGTAATGATCTGCAAGTTCACTTCTTCGTTCTCTAATCCATAACAAAGTGGTAGTTCCACACTCGAAAATGTAAGTATTATAGAAAAAAATATCATACCAAAAACGATCATTCTGTTTTTCATTTATATCTCCAGTTTCATTAATAAATTTCAATTTTATGAAAGTGTAGTAATATGCAAATTGCATCGATGTTAACAGCATCACGATTTGAATATGGTTTCGACATAACACATGGATTTTGTCAAGAATTTGTGTGAATTACAACCAAACTCGAAAAAGTCTAACCTTCCTCGTGATTACAAAACCAAATCCCTCCCCTGGTTACAAAGCCGAATCACTTTCTGGTTACAAAGCCCCAGCTTTGTGACCCATTCTAAGAGAGGCATATCCAAGCAGGGGCGGAAATGAGAGGAAAAGTAAACCTTCATCTGTGTATATTTGCAAGCTATTCAGTCATTTTAGTGGAATAACTCTACAACTTTTAGCGGATCAACAATAGCTTATTAAATTCTTTATCAACCCCATCTACGCT
>JAVCDK010000087.1 GCA_030765865.1 Candidatus Celaenobacter antarcticus
TATCGTCATTTATATAGATCCTGCCGGTTTCCTCATCGTATTTAACTTTCTCGATGCGGTCGTTTTCGCCAGCGCCCTGGTATTTCGCAACCGGTGAATCGAGCTCATGACTTTTCAGCAGGTGCAGATCAGCCAATGCGTTACCCAATGTACCCACTGCTTTGAATAACTCATAATCCGAAGTGAACGGCACACGCGGGAAATCGATCTTGAGAAACTCCGCATATTTTTCCCGATAAAGTGTGCTGAAAAACACGCTGTAAATATAGTAAATAATTTCTTCGGGTGTTGGTTTTATGCCGTATGCAGATGCCAATTCCTCAAAAACGCTTTCCGGGATGTTCGGCTCTTTTTCCATCTGATGATGATTGAAGAGGTCTTTGTTCTTCTTGTTTGGATATTTATATAATGGCATTATTTGAGCTGTCCCTGGAGACTGCAAAAGATTTATATCAATAATATTCTCTGAAATGTAAACACAAGTCCATTCCATCTTTTTTTTAAACTGAAATCGTGTAGTTAACAAACCAATATTTTCTTCCAGCATATTGTGCATAACTTCATATCTTCCGCGCTCAATCAGGTCTTGATCGTAAGCAATAAATCTATCATCGAAGGGGCGATAAGCAATATCTTTGATGCAATCCTGAACACTTCCTTTAATGAACAGCTTCTTCCTAATTTTTGATAAATTCCAATTATCCTTGGACTTAATTTTGTACGCTTTTTCTATTATTTCATCGTCGATTGTTAAATTTATAAATTGGTTCAATCTGTTTCTGAGTTCGTTTTTGGAAAAACCGACAGCAAAAGAGTCTCTCGCTGTAACAATTCCCACGCTATTTACCGGAAATATTTCAGTTATTTTTTCCCATTTTAAATAATTCTGAATGGCAGCAGTCTCTCGTTTGATAAAGAAATAATAGGGACTCTTTGGAGTAATCCCTTCAAAGGCAAATGGTAATAATTCTTTGCGTTCGAGCCAATCATATTTATTATCTCTCAGTCCATAAAGGTCATGATAATGCACCTTACATCCCGTTTGCCCCGCCTGTTTTATCATAAGGCAGATCGCCACACCCTGCCGGATATCAAAGACGTTCTCATCCTTACTGCCGTCAGGAGCTGTCTCTTTTTTTAAGCTGTTCCCATGCAGGTTGAGAATGTAGATTTTGTTAAAGGTTTTCATCAAACTCTGGCGCATGCCGCGGAAGGTCGGATTATCAAGGTAGCTATGGTTGGTGATCATACCGATCACGCCCTGTCCTGCTTTCTGGATTTTCCATTGTGCGAAACGGAGGAATTTAACATAATCGTCCTGTAGCCATTTAGGATTTCTTTCACCGAGTGGTTTTCCGTCCACTTCATAATAGCTTTGAGCGCCGTCTATGTTGGATTTCAGCAGTTTTTCAGTCCAGTCGTTCATGTTCGAGGAAATGCCGGAATATGGCGGATTTCCCATAATGACCAAGATGGGAATCTGCTGCTTTACCTCGTTTGCAAGATGGTTTTCTTCACTCAACGAACTGAGTCCGGGAATGTTAACCGAATCGAGTTCTTCCATTTCGAGAGTATTGGTCAGGTAGAGCTTGAACCGCTCGTCATCGGACATTCTATATCCAAGCTCTTCGAGAAGAAATCCTATTTTCAAGTGCCCGATCGCATATGGAGCCATCATGAGTTCGAAGGCATAGAAGTTTTTGAGTATGTTATTCTTTATAAAAGAATGCAGCCCGCCTTTGCCGTATTTTTCATCGAATTCATGCACGGCTATCTTGATAGCTTCTGCGGGAAAGGTCAGTGTTCCTGCAGCAGGATCGAGCACGGTCACATTTTCTGATGCAAAGCCCTCCGAAAGACCGAACTCCTTTTTCAGTATTTCATGTAAGGAATGGGTAATATATTGCACGACGGGTTCCGGTGTATAATAGACGCCGCGGCGTTCCCGAACTTCGGGATCATAGGAAGCCAGGAAGGTTTCATAAAAATGGATGATCGGGTCTTTACCTTTTCCTTCCTGAAAGAATTTACTCAGGATCATTTTGACGTCTGTTACTCGAAGCACTTCCGAAATATCATCGACAATTACTTTCAGTTCTGTGGGAGGGTCTTGCAATGAAATAAAACGAAAGACATCCCTGAGAATACCGATTGTGTGCGGGATATACTGATATGCAAGTTGCCTGTTAAAATCCTTTTCTGTGCGTGTTCTTGCAGCGAACAAACCGTATGTTATAGTTTGAGAATAAAGATCTGCAAATTGCTCGTGTGTGAGAGAGCCGATGAGATATTTCTTGAACGCTTCATAAAATCCGAGTATGTCCTTATTTCCTTTGCCCTCTTTTTCTTTCAGCTCTATTGTAATTACTTCGTCACGTAAAAATCGTGTCCTTTTAGCGAGCTCGACAGCGAGTGTTTTTGCAGAATGGACTTTGGGCAGCGAGAATGAAAAGAATGTGTTCATCAGTTTGATGAATTCTTCTTCGTGTTCGAGTGGCGGTGCTGTCTTCAATCTGTGTGCAATTTCTGGTCTTCCGATCTGAACAGCATCGATAAGCTCTCCATCCCTGAAAAGACGGAATTCGTAGAAATTTGTAAGAATCACATTAGGGAAGGTTGAGCAGTAGCGCTTGAGTTGTTCGGAATATTGAATTGCGTCTAAGTTTGATGTAGTTGGAGCTTTTGCTTCGATATATCCGGTGATATGGTTCTTGCCATCCCAAATTCTGAAATCTGGATTTCCTGCTTCGGTTTGTTTGGGAAGTGTGGTTATGTCTACGTTCTTTATTCCATACTTCTCCGCAAACGCAAAGATGAGCTTCTCGAGCTGAGAATAATAGCTCTCTTCTCGGGCATCACCGCGATTATAGGTGACCTGTAATGCTTTTAAATATTCTTTTAGCATGATCCCTCATTTCTTTGATTCGAGATTTAAAAGTAATAGTTTTTATGGCAAGAAAAATAAAAAAACTTTCTGGTATCACAAAGGAAGCAACCTTTACGAAAGTTTGGAACTTTCGCAAAGTTCAGCACAACTCTTCCTTATCTCG
>JAVCDK010000006.1 GCA_030765865.1 Candidatus Celaenobacter antarcticus
ACTTATCCTGAGGAACGATATGCCGGTAATCGGGATAAAAGTTGGTATGACAGGTTAGTAAAAGCACTTAAATTGGAAGACGTGTTAACAATCTAGAGAGGGGTGACATATCTCTCTGGTTTTAACACTTGAAAATTTTCTGCTGCATCTTCAACACATACTCTTGCCTGTATCCTTTCTCTAATGCTACTTTCTTTTAGTTCTGAGAAAACTTGATATCTTTTTTCTTTTGTCATTTCATTTATCTTTTTACTTATCTGCAGTTTTACCTGCTCTCTTGTGACATTACCATTTTGATATTCATCTATTAAAGAACTATCAGTCTCTTCGATAATCTCATATATTTCATGTAATTGATTTCTATTGAACTGTCTTATTCGATTCTGGATCTGCTGACTGAGATTTTGAGTCTGTTCACAAACCATTTCTCTAATTCTTTCTCTTAATTCTTCTATTGTCTTTTCATCTAACAATTCTTTTAATGTCTCTCTGAAATCTTTTGTAAGCTCAACTGCATCACTTTTCAGATCGACAAATATTTGAGTTGCGTTAGTTGAATTTGAATCTGCAGATTGAACTTCTCCTTTTAAAAGCTCTAATTCAGCAAGTATTGCCTCAAGTTCTGTAGTATTATACTCTGATTCTTTTAACACCGAAACAACTTCTTCTCCTTTGATTATATTTTTTGTAATAGCTTTCTCCAGTTGCAATAACCTGATTTGTGCTCCTAGCTGATTGTTCATTATTTTTACTTCATTTTGTTGTGTATCTTCTGTTTCATCCGCTAATGTTAACGGCACCATAGACGTTGCCAATAAAAGCACCATCGTAATGCCCAATATTTTTTTCATTTTTTTTCACATCCCGAAACCATTTTCGTTGATTTCAATTAGAATATTGGGTGAAACAACTTATGTATTTTAACCGGAACTACGCGGAACAAAGCGGAACAAACATGAAAAATTAAGATTTTTTCAACCTGATTAAATTTGACATACCTATATTCTCTTTTTCAACTAACCCCTTGAGCTCCAAAGAGCCGATATTTCTGGAAACAGCTGCTTTTGGGATATTTAATTCCTTTTGTATCGCCGTCTGGGTTAACGGCCTTTTTTTCTTAATCAGTAATTTCATTATTTCCTTCTGCCTATCACTTAATCCACTGAAATTATACTCTGTCTTCTCTTCTTCAATTTCAGAGTCCTTTTTTCCTTCCGTTCTCCTTTTAAAAAATTTATTGACAACTAAAAAAACAACAATCAAAACAACGATTATAATGATCAATAGGATAGCAATATGAGCAATATCCATTCGTGATCGGTTAAGCCCTCCACACATCTGTTAATCGCTTTCTATTAACATTTGGATCAAGTGCCTGACTTTCATATACTTTGTAGAGTTCCATTAGATCTGGATGCAAACCTACATAGTTCAAAACCAAGTCCATAAGTCGTGATGATTTTTCTGCAAATATAGTACCCCAACGTAAATGAGTATATCTAACAGCTTTGTCAAGATTATTTTCACATATGAGCAGGTAAACTTTCCTGGAAACAAGAAGTGTTAATATTCCCACCCAAAGCAATGCCTTTACTATCTCAGGGTTTGATGTTGGCAGTATATCTATTCCATATTTGCTTTTCAATTCCTTAAAAATAAGTTCTATATGCCATCGTGCACTATAGAGCTTAGCAATGTCCTCTGCATCTAACACCTCAGTTGAGATATTTGTAAGATACGTATGATATTTCTTATCCTCTACATTGTACACTGCAATAAGTCTGAACCGAGATACATCTCCCTTATGTTTCCCTTTGTATGCTCTGCGTTTAATGGGTACTTCCACTTCAACATCTATTATCTGCCGTTTCAACTTAGGAAGTACTTCTTTTACTCTTTTTCCCACCAGATCAATACTATTACCTCTGCATGTACGATTTACAGAAACAATTGTTGGATTAGCAGCTCCTTTCAACCGAGAGATGAAAAAACCACCATTCTCGGCAATTTTTGTGAACAAGTAATGCTTGTAAAAACCAAGATCGATCAACAATATACGATTCTTTACCCAAGGCCCAATTCGTAATGTCTTAATCTCACTGGTCCGCTCACCATGAATCGCTACACGTTTCACTCCATCAGAAACAGCGCTGATAAGAAGAGATATTTTCACACCAGCAGCAGCTTTCCTTGTTCTCACTGCCGGCCACTTACTAGCAAGTTTCTTATGGACACGAATAATGCTGCTATCCTGAATAAGTAGATCTTTAAAGACAGATAGTTTACTGTTAACCGCAAGGTAAGCATCCGCTGCAATCTGTTCCATTCCATGCATGACACAAACATGAAGAAATTTCACTAATTCCGGGCTGAATCGTTCATAAAAACTCCCGCGGCTTATATGTACACATCCTTTCTCCTTATATTTCCGATGGAGGCTTGCTAATGTACGCTGTAGTTGGACACCAAAACCAAGGGTAAGCACCCAAAATAGTAACACAGGATCAATTTTCCGTTCCCGTTTAATAAGGCCTGTTTCCTTTGCTGCGTTCCGAAGCCATTCAGGCGAAAAAAGTTTGTTCAATTCAGCTTCAATATAAGGATTTGATTTTGTTTTTTCCTTCCGTTTCTTTTTATTCATAAGTGCATCCTACCAATAAAAATAGAATGCATTTTATAGGATAAAACATTTAGGAAAATCTGCTTAACCGATCACGAATGGATCTTCTTTAGACATATGCCAAAATATACTGTGAAGTCATTGCAATGATTCTTATTATTATGACCATTAAAAAATAGAGAAAGGTGGGTTTTTATGGTCTAAAAACCAATGGTTGCCTAGTACCCATACGTTCTAAACGCATAATCCCAGTCGTGGATTAGTACCCATGTTGGATAAAAGAGTTTTCTAAAGTAGAACTCGTCACCATCATATGGATCACTACCACAAAACAATCAACACCATCCCCCATAAAAAAACATCCATCAAAAAAGATAGTATTTCATTCAGGTAAAAA
>JAVCDK010000092.1 GCA_030765865.1 Candidatus Celaenobacter antarcticus
AAGAACGCTGAAGAAAACAAACTGGTTGTCGGCTCTCAGGCGCGAATTCTATATGCTGATGCACAAGGTAGAATTAAGATAGCACTAAAATTCAATGAAATGGTTCGAAATAGGGATGTCGGTCCAATCATAATAGGAAGAGATCATCATGACACAGGCGGTACTGACTCACCCTACAGGGAAACTGCGAATATCAAAGATGGAAGCAATGTGTGTGCAGATATGTCGATCCACTGCTTTGCAGGGAATGTGGCACGGGGAATGACACTCGTGGTCGAGAGCAACGGTGGCGGCGTGGGCATCGGGAAAGCATTCAATGGGGGATTCGGACTGGTACTCGATGGCAGTACACGAGTCGATGAAGTGATAAAGTCCGCCCTCGATTGGGATGTAATGGGAGGTGTAGCTCGCAGATCGTGGGCACGAAATCCTCACGCAATAGAAACATCCATTGAATGGAACCAAAGAAATAAAAATAAAGGACATATAACACTGCCCTTCATCCCTGATGAAAAGCTGATAGATGATTTGGTAGAAAAAGAATTTTAAATTAGGAGAAACAATGGAAAAAACTCATTTCGAATCTGCAGATGATATCCTACAGTTCGCTATTGAACGAGAAGAAGATGCCTATAATTTCTATAATGAATGGGCAGGAAAGGTTAAAAATCCGGCAATTGGAAAAATGCTGATCGAGCTCTCAAAACAGGAACTGGGACATAAAAATAGACTTGAAAATCTGAAGATAAAGGGTTCTCTCATTCCCTCAAACAACAAAATTACAGATATGAAAATTGCCGAATATCTTGTTGATATTCCACCTTCTGAAGATATGGATTATCAGCAGGCACTCACGCTTGCGATGCATAGAGAGCAGGCATCGGTAAACCTGTACAAAACCCTTGCAAAGGTTGCTCCGAATGATGAAATTCAGGATATCTTCCTGACCCTTGTCGAGGAAGAGGTGCATCACAAAGCACGTCTTGAAGATGAGTATGATGAGAATATCTTGAGGGATAATTAGCAGAAAAAACTTGGTTTCCATGGATAAGACATTTATGCAAGGAGAAAAATGCAAGATATAAATATTGGTGATCTCGCACCCGATTTCACATTAAAAGATCACCATAATAAGGAATTTTGTTTGTCGGAAATGAGAGGAAAAAAAGTGCTGCTCTCATTTCATCCCCTTGCGTGGACAAAGGTTTGCGCCGAGCAAATGAAATCTCTGGAAGCAAATAAAAAAGTTTTTGACGAACTTAATACAGTTGCAGTCGGCTTCAGCGTGGACACAGTTCCTTGCAAACATGCATGGGCAAAGGATTTGAAAGTCTGGAACACTTCTCTTCTTTGTGATTTCTGGCCTCATGGGCAGGTCGCTGAAAAGTACGGAATGTTCCGAAAAGAACAGGGTTTTACTGAGCGGGCAAATATCATTATAGATGAAAAAGGCATAGTGATATTTATTAAAGTTTACGAAATTCCTACGCTTCCTGACATTCAGGAAATAATTGAATTTCTTGAGAGCTCATAAATTTTAGAGGTGTGATGAAAGCTTTCTTAACTGGTTTTTTCAGTGTTATTCTTTTACTTGGATGTGCTTCTGTAGATCATTTTGAGTATAAAAATGTGACGTATAAAGAAATTCAGAAGCTAGCGTTCGGCTACGGTTTCTCAAAATCCATGAATGAAGGAATGGCAAAGAAAATGGCTGAAGCAATTGCACGGAAAAACATCACGGAGCAGCTTGCAGGCATGCATTTCGTATATACGCATATGAACGGGGAGATGGGAATGAAGCTCAGTATTCGGGACGTCACACTTGCTGATGTAACGCTGGACAAAACTATCCGGCTGGACAAGACAGGAGTGCTCGTATCAGTGCTCCGGTTTGAAGGAAAGATACAAAAACCGATTGGCGATGGCGTTCTGTTCGGTGAAATGAAAACACAATTTTCCGATGATCTACTCAAAATTTCAAAAAGCAGAACGAATGTCCTGCAGGAAACGATCTCATCCAAATTCCCCAAAGCTCATAAAGTAAAAGGATTTATTCTTATAGATACAACAGACGTTGGGTGGACCACTCAAACCGGAGTGATCCAATATTACGAAAGCTATTTAATCGTTATCGAATCAGTGATATGAATCACTCATTATTCCTAAAGATGAAAAAGAAATATGAGTATAAAAAGTTATATAATATGCATGAAACCAGGGATTTTAATATAATAACACAAATGGAGGTACAATGAAAAAGGTTTTAATATTTATGGGGATATGTGCCCTTGCTATGGGCATGATCTCCTGTGAAAAAACATCAACAGACATTCCCTCAGATAACTCAGGTGTGCTTATTGGCGACAATGTTTATGACACGATCCAGGGTGCTATTGATGCAGCGGTGGATGGAGATACCCTTCGTCTTACGCAAGGCATCTATGCGGGAACTAATAACACAAATTTGATGTGGGATGGAGAAGAAAAACATCTTACTATTATGACCGATCTTCGCGGGCACCAGCAGGATTACGCTATAATCGAAGGAAATGGAAAGGGGGCAGGTTTCTATTTCGATAATTCCTTGCAAAGCAATGCAGACCTTATCTATGGCATCACGCTCAGAAATATGGGGTCTGACGCTGCATACTACAATGCTGCATTTTATTGTGAAAATGCTGAGCCGACGATCCAATACTGCTGGGTTCATGATTGCGGATGGTGCGCAGTATACTGTTCACATGCCAGTCCTCGAGTAGAGAATTCATGGTTCTATAATAATTTGGCAGGATTCATCCTGGATGGAGCTTCCAATCCGGTTCTTTTGCTTAATTATATAGAGAAAAGCGAATTGGACGGTGTGTATGCGATCGACGACTCTTATCCATCGCTCTTCAATAATCTGATAGCTGATAATGAAAGAGGTGTGTATATCCATAATGCAAAATCTCTTATGGTCAATAATACTATCGTGTCGAATACAAATTGGGGAGTCCGGGTAAACAGCGATCTTCTT
>JAVCDK010000078.1 GCA_030765865.1 Candidatus Celaenobacter antarcticus
TGAGCTGGCGGTACTCACCGTATATCTGCTCTGATAGCCGACCGTCCTGTTCGAAGATAAAGGCATCGTAAAAGGTTGACACAAGTAGTATTTCTTTGATGTGATACTTCATCAGGTTGTGAAAATTATCTTCGCCGAATTTAAATTTATTATAATAATAATTGAGTTTCGTGAGATCCATGAAAACTCCTTATTTTGAATACAAAAATATCAATCAAGAAAAAAAGGAATGTAAATTTAATGCAATATTTTTATGAAATTATGATTGTTTATGCCCGTCAGATAATTATCGAGGTGTCAGGGACCACTCTCCGACACGCTTATTTTTTCTTTAACACTTTCATCAAATCAAACGAGATCATCAGATCAGTCTTTCTCTGTTCAGCCTGAAGCTCGCCCCCAGGGAATGTTGCATAATTATACTCAAAATAAACAACGCTATTGATATTGAATTTTACACCAACACCAGAAGTATTCCCTTCGATATGTCCTTGCTCGTCATGAAATTCTCCCCAGCGCAGGAAAAAAGTATTGAAAAAACTCAATTCATATCCATTACCCCACTCACTGTCATAATCTCCGAGCTTCTCAGTATCATATACATAACAAAAGGAGATATTTTCTTGTAAGAAAGATAGTGGCAATGAAATCGAGTTTCCGAAATGATAGCTTATTTTTCCGGTTAGCCCGAATCTTTTCCCATAAGGAAGAGGTTCGTCTCCACTCTCATATGACAACTCACTTTTGAAGAGATTCATCTGATAATATCCTGCTGTAGCTTCAAATGTAAGAAAAGAATGTTTTGAATTCAATCGTTGATGGTGAATAAAATGTCCTAATAATCCAAGTCCGTGCATGGTGCCGTGAACAATGTCAAGATCGAGACTATCTGAAATAAAAAAGGGAAGATTACTGGTAATATAGCGAAAGTCATAACCCGCAGAAAGCGTAAATGAATCTGTGTTTTCTGAGTTTGGAAGAATGTTAATACGAAATAATTTTTTTGCAACCGCAAATCTTGAACATGTTTCATGTGAGTGGAATGTATAGAAATTATTACCATTTGGATCGTACGCTTCCTGTTCGCCATAATCAATCGTGGTGCCAAATTTGCCGTTAGCATTGATCATCGGTATGAGGATGCCAAAATCTTGGTTTACATAAGATAAGTAGGAAGAATTAATATACATTCCTTTAATAACATCCTCAAACCATGGATCTCGGGACCAACCCCAACTCAGTCCCTGATTATATGCAAGCAGCGCCGGATTACTCCAACTATTTAGTGGATTATTTCCCCAGATATATGCTGTACCTGATTGGATACCAAATGCGACATTTGTGGCTGAGGGATTAATTTGAGTAAAAACTCCCGTGAATTCTGAACCTGCGGTGAGATGTCCTGCATATATGATGAAGATCATTAGTATAAAGAATTTAGATTTCATTATATCCTCCAATATATCACTTTTTCCCCAATACTTTCATCAAATCTACTGAGATCATCAGATCATCTTTTCGTTCTGTTGTATCGAGTGATCCGATCGAAAACGTCGCATAGTTGTATTCAAAATGTATGCTACTAAAATTCAGTTTGACGCCCACTCCAAAAGTGTTTCTCTCTTGCTCAGAAGCGTTATGGTAATTACCCCATCGCAGGAAAAGAGTTTCAAAAAGCCCGAACTCAAAACCCTGTCCCCATGTTGATGAACGAGTTTCATATTTTGCAGTATCATATATAAAACAAATGGACACGTTATTTTTCATGCCATAAAAAGGCATAAATCCTTGGAGTTTGTCCCCTAAAAAACCATAACTTAACTTCGCAGCAAAACCGCCGCGAGTTCCGTAAAGAAGGGGGTAAGTATAATCAAAGCAAGAAAGGTCATTTTTTGTCACATTCATTTTATATAATCCTGCTGTAATATCCATTTTAATTGCATGATTTACATTAGGAATAAATTGCAAAGGTCTTATGTGTCCTAAAAAACCTATGCCATGCATGAAGCCAGTTCCATCAGGTGGTGATGTTTTGAGGATCATCGGCGGTATATTACTCACAATATAACGAAGGTCATAGCCAAGGGATATTTCCATTTTATCTGATAGGTTAGACAGTCTGTTCTTTAATATCGTTTTGAGTATCTTGCATCCAATTCCGAATCTGGTGCTGATTTCTCTTGATCGATAGTGACCTATTAAATGCCCTTCCGCATTATATATTTCAGTTTCACCATAATCGAGGGTCGTACCCCAATCAGTGCTTGCATTCAGCATCGGAAGCAGAAGTCCGAAATTTTGATTGGCATACGATACATATGATGAATTCATATATATGCCATCCACAAAACCCTCGAGCCACGGATCATGAGACCAGCCCCAGCTCAGTCCACTACTGTATGCAAGCAAAGCCGGATTGCTCCAGCTATTAAGCGGATTGTTCCCCCAGATATACGCGGTGCCGGATTCATTTCCAAATGCAATTGTCTCGGCTGAAGGGTTGAAGGTGGTAAACAGTCCAAAATGCTCTTGTGCGTCCGCATTAATGTATGCTATAAGAATAAGCAGGATTACAAGTAAAAATATTTTATATTTCATATAAATCTCCAATAATGGAATTTCTTATTGAAAAAGTGGAAGGATTGTCAAGAAAAATGGTTGTAGAATTCATATAGTGCGTTATGGTCATAGCTGATTTGATGATTTAAATAGTTAGGAAATCAATTTAATACTCTTGAATATATATATTAAAATTAAAGAGGTATTTTTAATCAATCTGTTATTGTTTAAGCTAACTCTCATTCGAGTTCAACTATAATGGTACCGGAAGATGACCGGAAAGGTGCCGGATTTTGGTTATTTACCCCTCAATACGTAATATGTATTTTTACCTTTTCCTCTTGCTTCAATGATACCAAGTTCTCGTAATTTTGCTATATGCTTTCTTGCGGTTCGAGGATTAATAGATAACATTTCTGAAATATCATTAGTGGAAATTTTATTTTT